>JAYUWD010000188.1:0-5651 GCA_043753735.1 Gemmatimonadaceae bacterium | reverse complement strand
GTCGCGATCGTCTACGCCCATCCAGAACTGGTAAAACTGATATGGGGACGTGCGCGCGGGATCCAGCCACACCGCCCCTGCTTCGCTCTTTCCGAACTTCGATCCGTTCGAATTCGTGATCAGTGGAAACGTCAGCGCGTGCGCTTCTTTGCCGGTCGTACGACGGATCAGATCCGTTCCCGCGGTGATGTTTCCCCACTGATCGCTGCCCCCCACCTGCAGCGTCACTCCCTCACGCCGATGCAGCTCCAGAAAGTCATAGGCTTGCAGCAGCATGTACGAGAATTCCGTGAACGAAATCCCCGTTTCAAGGCGCGACTTCACCGAATCCTTGGCCAGCATCACATTCACTGAGAAGTGCTTGCCCGTGTCGCGCAGGAAATCGAGCAGCGACAATGGCTGCAGCCACTCGACGTTGTTCAGCAGTTTGGCGCCATTCGGACCGTCGAAATCGAGAAAGCGCTCGAGCTGTTTCCGGATCGCTTCCGCGTTGGCCGCGATTGTGTCCAGTTCTTGCAGGTTGCGCTCACTGCTCTTCCCGCTGGGGTCACCGATCATGCCGGTTCCGCCGCCTACCAATGCAATCGGGCGGTGACCTGCGCGCTGGAGGTGCACCAACCCCATTACCGGGATCAGGTTGCCGACATGAAGACTCGACGCAGTGGGGTCGAAGCCGCAGTAACCCGTGACGGTCCCAGCCCGCAGTGCGGGGCCAAGGCCTTCAGTGTGCTGGAACAGGAGTTCGCGCCACGCGAGCTCGGAGATGGGGGCTGGGTGATCGGACATGTACCAAACATATCCGTACCGAAGCTCTTGGCGCGCCCCAGGGCGCGTCGGTACCGTTCTTTCAAACCAATGCTCATCTCTTTCGCTATTCAAAACCGTGGCCACCTCCACGTCACGTAAGCGCTCCCGGGTCGGCCGTCTCGCCGCGCTCAGTGCTGGCATTCGCTCTGTGGTTGCCCGCTATCCGGTTCTCGGGTGGCTGGTGATTTTCGGCGCCTTTGCCGGCGCCGTCGGTGCCGGCATCCTTGGCGGGGCGTGGGCGGTCGTCTGTCGGGAAGGACGCTGCCCGTCGATTGCAGCGCTCGAGCAGTATGTGCCAAAACAAACGTCTAAAGTGTACGCGGCCGACGGTCGGTTCATTTCGGAGTTGGGTCTGGAACGCCGCACGCTGATTCGCGTCAACGACATTCCGAAGCACGTCCGAGACGCCTTCATCATCGTTGAAGATCGTCGGTTCTACTCGCACTCCGGTATCGACTACTATCGCATCGCTGGCGCGGTGGCGCGCAACGTGGTGGCCCGTCGATATGCGCAAGGTTTTTCGACGATCACGATGCAGTTGGCGCGGAATGTGTTCTCCGACCGCATTTCGCGTGAAAAGACACTCTTTCGCAAGTTGAAGGAAGCGCGCGTCGCTCGCGCGATCGAACAGCGCTACACGAAAGACAAGATCCTCGAGCTCTATCTCAATCAGATCTACCTCGGCAATGGCGCGTATGGCGTCGAGACTGCGGCCCAGCGCTACTTCGGCAAGTCGGTGCGCGATCTGACCGTTGCCGAAGCTGCGATGCTGGCCGGTTTGCCGAAGGCGCCCGAGCGCTACAACCCGCGGCGCTTTGCCGATCGCGCGATCTCGCGTCGCAATACCGTGCTCGAGTTGATGCGGCGCGAAGGTGCGATCAACGATGCGGATGCGTCACTGGCGAAAGCATACCCGCTCCAGCTCGCGCAGCGCACCGAGTCGGGCGACGTCGCGCCGTACTATCTCGAGTGGGTTCGCCGTCAGCTCGAAGCGCATTTCGGCAAGCGCCTCTACGACGAAGGACTGATGGTCTACACGTCGCTCGACATCGATATGCAGAGCGCGGCTGAACGTGCACTCGAAAATCAGCTCAAGGCAATCGAAGCCGGACGCGCTGGCGCGTACAAGCACCTCACGTACGAGGGGTACGTGGCGCGGAGCGCCGAAGGGGGCGAGTCGGGCGCTTCGAATTCTCCGTACCTGCAGGGCGCGTTCGTCGCGATTGATCCGCGTAGTGGACTGGTGCGCGCGATGGTTGGTGGTCGCGACTACGACGATTCGAAGTTCAATCGCGCAGTGCAGGCGTTGCGTCAGCCGGGGTCGACCTTCAAACCGTTGATGTATGCGTCGGCGATTCACGCCGGCTTTACCGCCGCGAACATTGTGGACGATTCCCCGATTTCGCTGGAGCAGCTCTCCGGCGAAAATTGGGAGCCGCAAAACTACGACATGAAGTTCATGGGGCCGATCCCCCTGCGGAAAGCGCTGTACATGTCGCGCAACCTCGCGGCGATCAACACCGGCACGCAGGTTGGCATCGGCCCCGTGATTTCGATGGCGCGCAAGTTCGGTATCACGACACCCATTCCGCCCTACCCGTCGATGTTCATCGGTTCGGCCGACGTGTACCCGATCGAAATGATCGGTGCGTACTCGGTCTTTGCGAATCTCGGGCTTCGCACGACGCCACACGCGATCGTCAAAGTCCAGAACGCACAGGGGCAGACGGTGTGGGAGCCGGAGACGCAGCGTGAAGCCGTGCTCTCGCCTGAAGAGTCGTGGATGATGGTCAGCATGATGAAAGACGTGGTCATCCGCGGTACCGCATCCAAGAACATCTGGGGCGCCGGCTTTCGTGTACCGGCCGGCGGCAAGACAGGCACGACGAACGACGGCGCCGATGTGTGGTTCATCGGCTACACGGCGGATCTCGTGGCCGGGGTATGGATGGGCTTCGACCGTCCGACCAAGATCAAGGCGAATGCGCAGGGTGGCGATCTCGCCGCGCCCGCATGGACGTCGTTCATGACGGAGGTCTATCGTCGAAAACCGCAGCCCCCTGATTGGCCGCGTCCCGATGGTGTGATTGTACGTGACGTTGATGCGCTCACCGGCCGCCTCGCAACGGCGGCGTGTCCAGGGAGCGTCGTCGCCGAGTTTTTCGTCATGGGCACCGAACCCACGCGCTCGTGTACCGACGGTCCGGTGAGGGCTCCCGGCGATAGCGCCGGAGGGCGCGCAACACGCGACACGACCAACCCGTTCCGCATTCCGCCGCAGTAGTGAATTTCGGCGACGGCTCACCGATCGCGGGCTCATGACTTCGCGCACTGCAAAATCGCACGCCGCGATGGCGTTCCCGTCGTATACGGCGTACACCGCGAATTGGGTGCTCCCGATTTCGACGCCGGCCATTCGTAACGGCGTGGTCATTGTCGAAGACTCGCGCATTGCGGCCGTTGGCCGAGCCGCTGATTTCGCCGACGCGCTGTCGACGTCGCATGTCGTTGAACTGGGCAACGCCGTGCTCATGCCGGGGTTGGTGAACGCGCACACGCATCTCGAACTCACCGCGATGCGCGGCTTTCTCGAAGGACTTGAGTTCGGGGATTGGTTGCGCACGCTCACACTCGCGCGACGGGACTGCTTTAACGCCGATTCGCTGCTCGACTCTGCACGCTTCGGACTCGTCGAAGCGCTGACGCACGGCATCACGACCTGTGCCGATACGACGGAGTCGGGGCAGACACTCCATGCGATGCATGAGATGGGGGTACGAGGCATCGGCTATATCGAAGTCTTTGGCCCCGATCCGGCGCACGCGGAAACTGCGCTCGCCGAATTGCAGCGCGCGGCAACAGTGTGCCGCAACCACGACACCGAACTGGTACGCACCGGTGTGTCACCGCATGCCCCCTACACCGTGTCCGCGCCCCTCTTTCGCGATGTCGCAGCATTCGCGCGCAGTGAGCAGTTCCCGGTCGCCGTGCACATTGCGGAAAGTCACGCCGAGACGCAGTTCGTACGCGATGGCCAAGGACCCTTCGCTGAACGCCTGCGATCTCGCGGAATTCACGTCGCACCACAAGCCCGTTCACCAATCGCATTGCTCGACAGCACGGGCGTTCTCGATACACGACCGCTGCTGATTCACGCCGTGCACGTCGACGAGTCCGATCTTGAGCGTGTCGTCGATCATGGCGCGAGCATTGTGCATTGCCCGATCTCCAACGCAAAGCTGGGGCAGGGGATCGCGCCACTCGACCGCATGTTGGCCAATCAAATCCACACCGGACTGGGCACCGATTCTGTCGCCAGCAATGACCGTGTGGACATGCTCGGTGAAGCTCGTCAGGCGACACTCCTCCACGCATTGCGGGCTGGCCAACCGGATTCCCTCTCAGCCCCCGACGCGCTCGCGCTCGCAACAATCGGAGGCGCGCGCGCGCTCGGCCTGGATGATCGCGTCGGCACGCTGACCGTCGGCAAAGACGCCGATCTCGCCGCGTTCCCACTCGACGATCTGTTTGCCACGCCCCTGCACGATCCAGCGGTGGCCCTTGTCCACGTCCTCGCCGGCAAGATCACTGCGTCATTGGTCACGGTCGCGGGGCGCATACTTGTTCGCGACGGCGTCGTATTGCACACGGACAATGGGCTCTCTGCACGCATCGCCGCGCTGGGCGAGCGCCTCCAACAATGGCGCCTGCTGAACGTTTCGGCGCTGTAGTCACAAGTCAGTCTCCGGCAGTGGCGGCCATGCGGACACGTCGTGTATGCTTCGGTGTACCCTCTGCGAACGGACCGAGACCACATGGCAGCAGCTGCTTCTGGCCGAACCGAACGAATCTGGCGCGACGGAGAACTCGTCGATTGGGCAGACGCGCAAATCCACGTGATGTCCCACGTCGTTCACTACGGGTCGAGCGTATTTGAAGGCATTCGTGTCTACGAAACGCCTCAGGGACCGGCTATCTTCCGTGTGCGCGAGCACATGCGTCGACTTCACGACTCGGCGCGGATCTATCGCATGCCAATGCGCTGGAGCGTCGACGAACTCGTTCAAGCCGCGTCGGACACAGTCAACGCGAACGGCCTCTCGCACTGCTACCTGCGTCCGGTTGTGCTGCGCACTGGTGAAGAAATGGGAGTGCTGGGCACGTCCGCCCCGGTCGAAACGTTCCTGATCGCATGGAATTGGGGCGCGTATCTCGGTGCTGCTGCGTTGGAAAATGGTGTTGACGTTTGCGTGTCGAGCTGGAGACGCGCGGCGCCGAGCACCTTTCCAACCATGGCGAAAGCTGGTGGCAACTACCTCAATTCGCAGCTCACCAAGATGGAAGCGCGGCTCGACGGCTTTGCCGAAGGAATCATGCTCGATTCAAGCGGACTGATCTCCGAAGGCAGCGGCGAGAATCTGTTTCTGGTTCGGGACGATGTCCTTTATACGACTCCGATGGGCTCGGGGATTTTGAGCGGCATCACGCGCGACTCGATTATCAAGATCGCGAATGACATGGGATACACAATCAGTGAACAAGCGCTGCCGCGCGAAATGTTGTACGTCGCGGATGAGCTGTTTTTTTGCGGCACGGCGGCGGAACTCACGCCGATCCGTTCTGTGGATCACATACAAGTAGGCGAGGGGAGACCGGGGCCGATCACGCGCCGTATCCAGGATGAGTATCTGGGTATTGCGAAAGGAATGCGACCCGATCGACACGGGTGGCTCACTTTGGTCGCGGAAGGCGCGACGGTGTGATCGACAGTTGAATCCCCGCTGCTTGCAAGTTGGCTCTTTGCCGACGCGACAGCGGGGATTCGCTTGGCTGCAGGGTGCAAC
>JAYUWD010000187.1:0-5654 GCA_043753735.1 Gemmatimonadaceae bacterium | reverse complement strand
CGCCGCAATGCGCGAGCGACGGGTCGCAGATGGCTGCGCAGGTGAGCTGAGATGGACGCGCGATTACTGCGGCGCGAACTCGCGGCGATCGGGTTGATCCTGTTCGCGGTATTTCTCGCGGGCGCACTGATTTTCCAACGAGTTCCTGAAAACGGAGCGTGCCTCGATGCGACCGGCGCGTTCGGACCCGCAGGAACGTGGGCGCGTTGTGCACTGGTCACGACCGTCGGTATTCCTGGTGCATCGCTCGTTGCGCTTGGCAGTCTTGTCCTCGCGCTGACACTCTTCGGTCGATTGCGACGCGTCGATGACGACGCGCGAGATTGGGCGGTGTTGCTCGTCGGCGTGGTCGCACTCACGCCTGTGGCCATCGGGCTCGCACTCGGTGGCGAGCCATCAGCCAACGATGCGACCGGATTGTGGGGCAGCTTCGCGGCGCATTATCTGCGAAAGGGATTTGGTGCTGCGGGTGCCTGGATTTTTTATCTGCTCGCGACCAGCGCGCTGACGGTCGCGACGCTTCGCTGGAATCCAATCCGTATGCTGGTTGGCCCTGCGCGTTCCCCCGATGCCACCGCGAAGCCGGAAGCGGCCTTGTCCGACGACCACACGCGTCGCGTGACCGCGCCCACATCGACGCTCGCTGAACGTCTGGCGCCCGCGCCCGAGGAGATGCCGGCGATCGAACCGGCCCTCGCACGCGACGTCATGCGTGACTCCTCGGCAAAGCTGTCGCATACGGACACCACCGATGGAACGGGCAGGGTGCCGCCGGACAAAAAAGGGCGGAAAACGCGCGCGGACATAGAGCGCGACGCGGTGATGGAATTCGGCCTCGATGGCAGCGAACATCCTGAGCCGGTGAGCGATGAGCTGCCTCCAACGGATCTGCTTACGGCGGCGACCGCGCGGAATCCTGATACCGGGAAGCGCGAACTTGACATCGCGGGCGAAAAGCTCATGGCCACGCTTCGCACTTTCAAGGTTGAAGGTGAGCTGGTTGGCCGTACGACCGGTCCGACGGTTACACAATTCGAGATCGAGCCCGCAGCCGGTGTGAAGGTGCGCCAAATCGCAACATTGGCGGACGACCTGGCACTCGCCATGCGCGCGCAAAGCATTCGCATCGTTGCACCGATTCCCGGTCGCGGTGCGGTTGGCGTCGAAGTACCGAACCCATCGCCCGAAATGGTGGTGTTGCGCGAAGTGCTTGATTCTACGGATTTCAAGCAGGCGCGCGCGGCGCTTCCGATCGCGCTCGGCAAGGATCTGGAAGGACGTGCGGTGGTCGCGGACCTTGCCAAGATGCCGCACTTGTTGATTGCCGGCGCGACAGGTTCAGGCAAATCGGTGTGCGTGAACACGATCATCACCAGTCTTGTGTATCGACATACGCCAAAGACGCTGCGGTTTTTGATGGTCGATCCCAAAATGGTCGAGCTGAGCGTCTACAACGCGCTCCCACATCTGCGGCACAAGGTCATCACTGACAACCGGGATGCGGCGGCCGTGCTCAAGTGGGCAGTCATGGAAATGCAGGATCGTTATCGACTGCTTGAAGCGAATGCCTGTCGCAACCTGCAGGAATTCAACAAGCGTGTTCAACAACAGTTGGCCGGGGAAGGACCGCCGCTTCAGAAGCCCAAGAGTCCCGACGTTGCATTCGAAGATCGAGCGTATGCCGGTGACGTGCTTCCGTACATCGTGGTTGTCATTGATGAAATGGCCGACTTGATGATGACGGTGCAGGGCGAAGTGGAAACGCCCATCGCCATGCTCGCGCAGAAGGCGCGCGCGATCGGCATTCACCTCATTCTCGCAACGCAACGCCCGAGCGTGAACGTCATCACGGGACTGATCAAGGCAAACTTCCCCTGTCGCATTGCGTTTCGTGTCGCATCGCAAGTCGATAGTCGCACGATCATAGACGGCGCCGGGGCAGAGGCGCTGCTCGGCAACGGAGACATGCTTTTCATTCCGCCTGGCAAATCCGAGCCGGCTCGACTTCAGGGCGCATATCTCTCCAGCGAAGACACGGAGAAGCTGCTGCGTTGGTACGGCGACGCTTCTGCGCGGCGACACGCCGAGCATGCAGTGGGTGAACCGGCGACCACGGAGCCGGATATTCTGGAGACCGTGCGCGCGCTTGAAGCAAAGGCGGCTGGCGAAGCGGATGGTGATGGCGACAGTACAGCCGGTGATCGTGATGCGCGATTCCGCGAGGCCGCGGAGGTCGTGATACAACATCGCCAAGGGTCCACCTCACTGCTGCAGCGTCGGCTGAAAGTCGGATACGGACGTGCGGCAAGAATCATCGATCAGCTCGAGGAGGCGGGCGTGCTTGCGCCCTCGGAAGGTGGTGCGCGTCCTCGCGACGTGCTGGTTGGTGTGCAGGAGCTCGATCGTATTTGCGGCACGCAGCAACCGTAACGCGTCGAAGGCGTACACGC
Organism: Gemmatimonadaceae bacterium; assembly: GCA_043753735.1. Lineage (GTDB taxonomy): Bacteria > Gemmatimonadota > Gemmatimonadetes > Gemmatimonadales > Gemmatimonadaceae > Gemmatimonas. The sequence goes on along the minus strand of JAYUWD010000187.1, from coordinate 3,204 downwards.
GTATTGACGCTGCTCTATCCTATCGCCAACGTACTATGTATCCCCGCCTCTTCAGCTTGCCTCCTTCCCGCGAGCCTCTGAATTGCAAGACGTGCCTCTCTCCCTCCCGAGGTGTGTGATGTCCGTGTTCCGCGTTCGACGCTTTCTCAGCAACACAATCCGCGCGGCCTTGGCGGTGCCTTTCGCGGCCGCCTTGCTTGCCGCGCAGGCTGGCACCATCAGCGGCAAAGTCACTGACGCGTCAAGCGGCAGGAGTATCGAAAATTCCCAGATCCAGGCGCAGGCCGCAGGCGGTTTGTCATACGGCGCGATTTCGGGCGCTGACGGTACGTTCCGCGTCGTCAATCTGCCCGATGGCTCGTACACGGTGACTGTGCGTGCACTCGGCTACCAACAGCGTGTATTCGCCGCGCAGCGCCCAGGTGCGACCATTACGGCAGCATTGGTCGAGCGAACGACCCAGCTGAACCAGACCGTCGTGACCGCGAGCCGCAGCCGTCCTGAAAAAGCGTTGGATGCGCCGGCCTCGATCTCTGTGATCACGAGCGAGCAGATCACCGAGCGCCCCGCAATCACCATTACTGATCACCTGCGCAACTCCCCCGGCGTCGATATCAACAAGGGCGGTATCGTACAGGCCAACGTCGTCGCGCGCGGATTCAACAACGCGTTCAGCGGTTCGATGCTGATGCTCCAGGACTATCGTTTCGCTGGCGTTCCGTCGTTGCGCGTCAACGTTCCGTTTCTGATGACAGGCACCAACGAAGACATCGACCGCATGGAAGTGCTCCTCGGTCCTGCATCAGCGCTGTACGGTCCCAACAGCTCCAACGGCGTGCTGCACGTGATCACGAAGTCACCGTTCAATTCGCAGGGCACCACGATCAGCGTGGACGGCGGTGAGCGATCCATCATTCGCACCGGTTTGCGTCACGCGGGCAAACTGAACGACAAGCTCGCCTACAAAGTCTCTGGCGAATACATGCAGGGCAAGGACTGGGAGTACAACGACCAGGCCGAGCCGATCAAGTTCCCTTCGACCAACAATGTGCCGGTGTCCCGTCGTGATCAGATCAATCGGCGTGACTTCGATTTGCAGCGCATGACCGGAGAGGCGCGCGTCGACGTTCGCCCGACGCAGAACTCGGAAGCGATCACCACCTTCGGCTACACCAAGGTGGGCAGCGGGATTGAACTCACCGGTGCCAACGGTTCGTCGCAGATCAAGAACTGGACGTACATGAATATCCAGCAGCGTTTCCGCTGGAATCGGTTGTTCGCACAGGCGTTCCTGAACAACAGCAACGCAGGCAACGATACGTCCACGTCAGACAAGGGGACCTATCTGCTGCGCTCGGGGCAGCCGATTGTCGACAAGTCGCGCGTCGCGGCAGCTCAAATCCAGCACGGCTTCGACATTGGCAAGAAGCAAAGCTTCACTTACGGTGCAGACTATATATGGACCAATCCCCGCAGTGGTGGAACGATCAACGGCGGTAACGAAAACGTTGACAACGTGACCGAGTATGGCGCATACGTCCAGTCGACCACAAAGCCGGTCAAGCAGCTCGAACTCCTGCTCGCTGCTCGTGGAGACGGCAACAACGTCATCAACGGAAAATTCTTCTCTCCGCGCGCGGCGATCATCATCAAGCCGACCGAGAATCAGAACATTCGGTTCACGTTCAACCGCGCTTTTTCGACGCCGGCGAACTTCTCCTTCTTCCTCGACCTTATTCAATCGCCGAACGTCGGCGGTTCGGGCTTTGACGTCGTCGCGCGGGGCAACCCGCCGAAGAAGGGATTTCAGTTCAACCGTAGCTGTACGAACAACAACGCCTTCGAAAATTACTGCATGAAGTCGGCGTTCACTGGTTCGGGCGGATATGTGGCAACGAGCGCAGCGGCGGCGTTCCCGGGTGCCATCCAGGCGCTCGCGCCGCGACTCACGCCGGGTATTGCGGGTGCACTGCAGCAGGCCGGGCTCCCCGCTTCGATCGCAGCGCAGTTGGCCGCCGGCGCCACAACGTTCCTCGGCACGCGTCAGCCAACCAACGCAGATCTGGCTACGCGAGTCTCGTACATCTCAAGTGCCATAGTCCCCGTTACGGGGCTCACCGACATCTCACCGCTCGCTGCATCGTTCAACAATACGTACGAAGCTGGCTACAAGGGCATCATTGGCAATCGCTTCCGTTTCGACGTTTCGATCTGGGGGCAGGAGCGTGGTGATGTCGGAACGTCGGCATCTCTCTCCACGCCGAACGTCTTCTTTGGCAACCCGACGCAGCTTGGCGGCTACCTCGGTGCGCAGCTCGGCGCCAATCTTGGACCGCAGCTGGCAGCGCTTGGCCTCACTCCCGCGCAGATCGGCGCGATCGTCAGTGGTGTCGCTGGAGCGCTTACCCCGGCGGTTGCATCGCTTCCGCTCGGCGTCGTCACCTTCAATGATCCGAACACGAGGCCCAACGCGGTCTACGCGACTTATAAAACGTCCGCGGGCAAACTCTGGGTACGTGGTCTTGATCTCGCGTCGGATATCGTTGCCACCGATCGCCTCACGTTCGACGTCGCATACAGCTATCAAAACAAGAACGTCTTTGACGGCCTCGATGGCGGTAACGGCGCAGCGTTGATGTCGAACTCGCCGAAGTCGCGCGGCTCGGTCGGCTTCCGCTATCGCAACGAAGAAAACGGCATCGGCTTCGAAATGCGCACGCGTTACAACGAAGCGTATCCGGTCAATTCCGGCGTCTACGCAACCAACGTCGCGTTCGCGATCGCGGCCGGGCAACCCGGCGCACCGACTAGAACGCCCACGGGCACCGGCTTCAACAAGTGCGCTCCAGCCGCCGTTGGCACCTTCTGCTACGAAAATGTACCGGAAGCCGTCACCTTTGATGCGCAGGTTTCCAAGCGCTTCAACGTTGGCTCACAGCGCCTGCTCTGGTCGATCAATGCAACCAACCTCACAGACAACCGCGTTCGCACCTTCCCGGGCGTGCCACAAATTGGTCGCCTCGTCCTGACGCGTCTGCAGTTCTCGTTCTGATGATGCAATGATACGAGATCAGTAATTTCTGATGGAGGGGGCGGTGCGCACGATGGGTATCCGCCCCTCCCTTTTTGCTGAAGCACTCCGAGCCGTCCAGTCGAGAATACCATGATCCTGCTCGACCCCACCGCTCGCCCCGTCATCGGACA
>JAYUWD010000186.1:0-5664 GCA_043753735.1 Gemmatimonadaceae bacterium | reverse complement strand
TGCCCGGGAGCCCGATCGTTGAAAGCACAGCCAACGTCAGGACAACACTGAACATCGGCATGCCGCGCGCGAGTCCGCCGAAGTCTGCCATGTCTGTGCTGCCACGACGATCCTGGAGCATGCCGACAAGCAGAAACAGCGCGCTCGTCGAGATCCCGTGATTAACCATGATCATCACTGCGCCCTGCACGCTCTGCTGGGTCAAGGCAAACGCGCCAAGCATGATGAAACCCAGGTGACTGATGGAGCTGTACGACACCAGCCGCTTGATGTCGCGTTGCGACATCGCGAGCAATGCACCGTAGATGATCCCGACGACCGAGAGCACGAGTATCGTGTTGCGAAGCGTCGGGTTGGCGACTGCAGCCGGAAAGAGCGGGATCGCGAAGCGCAGAATCGCGTAGGTGCCAACCTTGAGACCGAGCGCGACCGCGGCAAGTGTCGGCGCGGAGCTCTGCGCGTCGGGGAGCCAAGCATGGAAGGGTACCAGTGCGGACTTCACCGCAAATGCGGTGAAGAACGCGAGGAACATGAATAGCTGTGTGCGATAGTCGAGCGTGAGCGCGAGCAGATGATCGATATGGAACGACTGGCCCCCGCCAAGATTCCACAGTGCCATGATGGCCACGAGCATCAGCAGCGAACCGACGAGCGTAAAGAGCACGTAGCGCAGACTCGCACGAACACTGGCACCGGTCCCCCAGATCCCGATCAGGAAATACATCGGGATCAGCATCAACTCCCACGCAAGATAGAAGAGCAACAAATCGAGCGACACAAAAATGCCAATCAGCCCTGACGTCAGCATCAGCGCGAGTGCGCCAAACGCCGGGGTTCGGATCTTCACGTTGTTCCACGACCCCACCAGCGCGAGAGGCATCAAGAGCGCCGTCAACACCACCATCGGCAGCGCGAGCCCGTCGACACCGACGCTGAACGCAGCGCCGATGTCCGGAATCCACGGCAGGTCGACACGCGCCTGCCACCCGCGGGCGTCGGCATCGTAGACGAACCAGAGGACGAGGCCCAGGAGCGCCTCGACACCGAGTGCAATGAGCGTCAGAACGCGCGCGTCAGGCCCACCACTCGGCGCTTCAGCGCCTTCGGTGTCGCGCGAAATGTCATGGCCAAGGAAACGGACCGGGAACGCAGCAACCAACGGCCAGAGCAACATGGCCGGGAGCACCCAATTTGCCGCACCGATTGATAGCAGGAAATCGCGCATCGGTCAGGCCAGGGTGAGTGCAGCGAGCATGACGATCGCGCCAGCCGCAACCATCCACGCGTACTTGCCGACATCGCCGTCCTGCAAACGAGATCCGACGAGGCTTGCAGCGCGCGAAAACAATCCGCCTCCGATGCTGAACGCCCGATCGACGACAACGTCAACGCCGCGCGTCAGGAACCCATCGGCAAACGCGTTCAGCGGGCGAACGACCACTGCATCAACCCCGGCATCCACGTTGTAGGCGTTTGCCAATACACCAGCGAGGCCAGTATCAGGCGTCGCATGCGCTTTGTCGGCAACCGGTTTGCGATAGAGGACAAACGCAATCGCGATTCCAATGAACGCGATCGCGACGGCGACACCAATGAGAGCAAGTTCTGTCTGATGCGCGACTTCCCCACTGCCCGCGAGGCGCAGCGAACTCGCTCCAGTCACAGGCTTCAGCCACTGTTCCAACACACCGGTCGGACCGAGCGGCATCAGCGTCGGCAAATTGATCCAACCGCCGACGAGCGTCAACAGCGCGAGTACAAGAATCGGCGCGGTCATCACGAATGGTGCTTCGTGCAGTGCCTGTTGTTCAGCTGCACCCGTGCGATTCTCACCGGTAAAGGCAAGCAGCAACATGCGCGTCATGTAGATCGCCGTGAGCAGCGCGGTCAGAATGCCCACGACATAGACCGCATACAGTATCATCGAGCCCGAGATCCCAGCGAGCGATGCGTTCGCCAAGGGCGAACCCTGTGCGCGCGCAAAAACCGATGACAGAATTTCATCCTTCGAGAAAAAGCCAGCGAGTGGCGGAACTCCGGCTATCGCCAAGGTCGCGATTGTCATGGCGACAAACGTCGCGGGCATGAACCTGGACAGGCCGCCCATGTTGCGGAGGTCCTGCGCGTCTTCATGCCGATGGGTGTGATGATACGCGGCGTGCAGCGCGTGGATCACGGAACCCGCCCCGAGAAACAGGAGCGCCTTGAAAAAGGCGTGCGTGACCAGGTGAAACACACCGGCCGTGTAGGCACCGGTCCCAACTGCGATGAACATGTAGCCGAGTTGCGACACGGTCGAATAGGCGAGCACTTTCTTGATATCCCACTGGCGCAGCGCAATCGTCGCGGCGAACAACGCGGTGGCGGCGCCGACCACAGCCACGAGCAACGATGCTGATGGCGCGCCCGAAAAAATCGGGGCAGCGCGCACCACCAGATAAACGCCAGCCGTCACCATCGTGGCAGCGTGGATCAGGGCCGACACTGGTGTCGGTCCGGCCATGGCGTCAGGCAACCAGATGTACAACGGAATCTGCGCGCTCTTGCCCGCGCAGCCGAGGAACAGAAACAGTGCGATGGCAAGCACCACGGGCGTCCCAGCCATCGCACCGAGTGCCGCGTGCGCACCAAGAAAGTCGAGCTTCTGCGTTGTGGTCCAGATCAGGAATATCGCGATCAGATATCCGAAGTCGCCAACGCGATTGACTACAAATGCTTTCTTCCCGGCCTCGACGTTGGCGCGCTCGCTGAACCAGAAACCGATCAGCAGATAGGAGCAGAGGCCCACGCCTTCCCAGCCGAGGAACATGACCGGGTAGCTCGCCCCAAGCACGAGCACCAGCATGAACGCGACAAAAAGATTGAGATACGCGAAATAGCGCGCGTACCCTGGATCGTCTCGCATGTAGCCGACAGAGAACAGATGGATCAGCGAACCGATGCCTGTAATGACAAGCACCATCAGGATCGACAACTGATCGAGTTGCCATGACCAACGGATGTCGAGATTCCCGACGAGCATCCACGTTGGGCCGTGGCTGATGTAGGGCGCATCGAGAAGTCCGGGCGCACGTGCGGCGACCGCTTGCATGGTGAAGAAGATCACCAGCGCGACCGCGAATGCAGCGATGATCACGCCCGGACCCATCAACGATACAATGGGATTTCGAGCGGTCGTCGAGGGCGCGTCGGAATCGGCCAAGCGCGTTGTTCTCAGCGCAATCCCGCCGTTGATCAGGAAACCGAGCAACGGCAACAGCGGCAGTAATCCGAGCAAGTTCGCCGCGGCGGTTCCGTCCAGAGGATGTCCGGGCATCGTGACGGCCGCCTGCAACAGCGCGGAAATGGACAGATTCATCATCCGCGGAGAGTGCGAAGGGCGGACATCTCGATCGTGCCGAACTGACGAAACACCGAGATCACAATGGCGAGACCCACCGCCGCTTCCGCCGCCGCGATGGTCATCACCATGACGACGAACACGTGTCCCGTCACGCCATGCAACTTGGCCAGTGCGATAAATGAAAGGTTCACAGCGTTGAGCATCAGCTCAGCGCACATGAAAAGGATGATCGCGTTGCGGCGCGTGAGCACACCCACGACGCCGATCGAAAAGAGGATCGCAGAGACGATCAATGCTTCGGAGATCATGCCGTCACCCGTTTCTTGGCCAGGAGCACCGCACCCACGATCGCAACCAGCAGGACCAGACTCGTCAATTCGAAGGCCACGAGATAGTCAGTGAAGAGCGACGCGGCAACCGGCGTAACGACGTTGTCGGCAGCCGGCGCGAGCGGCGCGCGCGGCAGATGGTCGCGCTGAACGACCAGCAGGTTCGCGAGCAAAGCGAGTGAAACGAAACCCGCTCCCAGGCGTGCGCCGAGCGAACGGATGTCGCCGACTTCGGCGCGTCCGAGATTGAGGAGCATGACGACAAACACAAACACGACCATGATCGCGCCAGCGTACACCAACACTTGAATGACGCCGACGAAGGGCGCGTCAAGCATCACGTAGAGACCGCTCAGCGCGAACATCACGTTAACCAACCACAGTGCGGCCGGCACCGGATTTTTTCGCGTGACAAACATTAGCGCTGACACAATTGCAATCAGCGAGAAGAGATAGAACTGGAACTGGTAGAATCCGCTCATTCGCCCTTCGGGTCTGCCGGATCCCACAATTCACTCACCGGATGCGTCTGCGCGGTGAGGCGTTCGAGGTCATAAACGAACGACGCGCGATCGAACTCCGCGTTTTCGTAGTGCCGACCAAGATGAATCGCTTCTTCCGGACACACTTCCTGACAATATCCGCAGAAAATGCAACGGAACTCATCGATCTCGAAGACGAGCGGAAAGCGATTGCCCTGCTCGTCTTCACCCGGAACGAGCTTGATGCAATTTGCTGGACAGACGGTCGGACAGAGCCCGCAGGCAACGCACTTGGCCTTCCCCGTTTCCGTGGTCAGCATGCGGTGCGTGCCACGCCAACGCGGCGACAAATCCCACTTGGTCTCCGGATACTGCATGGTGACCTTGTGCGGATCCACCAGATGCTTGAGCGTGACCGCCATGCCGTTGAGCGTCGCGCGAATGTAGCTCACACGCTCGAGCGGCCGATTCAAAACCTTCACACCAATCGCCATCAGACAGGCTCCTCGACTACAGACATTACAGGCTCAGGCGTCGCGACCGTAGCAACCAGCGTGGGCTGCGCCGTGCGAGCCTTGGCGCGCTCAACCGCCAGTTGCCGGCGCGACAGATCGAGTCCACGCGCGCGCAGACGTTCGAGATCCGTCGGACCAACACGCGGACTTGCCGGGCTGATCAACTTGCCGCGATCAAGCCAACGCAGCAGCACGGTGATTATCACCACATTCATGGCAAAGAGCGCGAACGAGAACAAGGGACCGCGCGCCACGCCCAAGGCATCGAGGCCAAGTGTGGCCGACGCCACAATGACGATGTAGGCCAGCGCGATCGGAAGCATGATGCTCCACCCCAACGACATGAGCTGATCGTAGCGGAAGCGCGGCACCGTCCAGCGCACCCACATGAAAGTGAACAGAAACAGGCCGGTCTTCGCGCCAAACGCGCCGAGTGTGACGATCGTTTTGAGAATCGTCCAAGGTGGGACGTTGTCCCATTGCGTGAATGGAAGATCCCACCCGCCGAAGAACAGCGTTGCCGTGAGCGCGCTCACCGTCGCCATGTTGGCGTATTCGGAGATGAAGAACATGGCAAACTTCATCCCGCTGTACTCGGTGTGATAACCCGCGACGAGTTCTGATTCCGCTTCGGGCAAATCGAACGGCAGTCGGTTGGTTTCGGCAAAAGCTGCAACCAGAAACGTGAACCACGCCACAGTCAGCGACAGCACGTTCCAACCCATGTGCGCCTGCTGCTGTATGATTGCGGTCAACGAGACGTTACCCGCGAGCAGCAGGATCGGAATGGTCGACATTCCCAACGCGATCTCGTACGAAATCATTTGCGCGCTGGAGCGCAGTCCGCCAAGCAATGCATACTTGTTGTTGGACGACCATCCCGCGAGCACGATGCCGTACACGCCGAGCGAGGAGATCGCCAGCGTGAACAGGTACCCCACCGGAAGATTGGCCACCGACATGTCGATCAACCCCCACGGCGTCGGCAGCGGCGC
>JAYUWD010000185.1:0-1788 GCA_043753735.1 Gemmatimonadaceae bacterium | reverse complement strand
GCGGATTTCATTGTGGGGAATCCGCCGTATTTGGGAAAGGCTAGACAGCGCGACGCGTTTGGCGACGGGTATGTAGATGCACTGCGGGCGGTCTACGCTGACGTTCCAGATAGCGCGGACTTTGTGATGTACTGGTGGTACAGGGCCGCTCGTATTGTTGCCCAGCATCAGCACGTAGTTGCGGGACTTCTCACCACGAATTCAATCCGGCAAGGCCAGAATCGATTGCTCGTCGAACAAGCTGCGGGTGAAGGTGCTCGCGTTGCTTGGGCGATTGCCGATCATCCCTGGGTTTCAGACCACGATGGGGCCGCGGTTCGAATCTCGATGACCGTGCTGGCCTATGAACCCAGCGGAGCGACCCTTGTCGATGTGAACGATGCGGGCGATCCAGTCCGTTCGCTAAGAGTACGCAATCTGAATAGTGACCTCACTGGACATGCAAACGTGGCCGCGGCGTCGGCTGTTGGCATGCTAGCGAATGCTCGTCTCGCCGCCGACGGCGTCAAATTGCATGGCGGTGGCTTCTTGCTCACTGCCGATGAGGCGCAACGGCTGCTGCGTGATGAACGCAATGCAGCAGTCGTGAAGAAATACGTAAATGGCCGTGACGTGGCGCAACGAAGCCGCAACTTGTACGTGATTGATTTTGCGTCGAGGTCAGAAGCCGAGGCACGCGCATTTTCGCAGCTATTCGACATTGTTCGCACTCGCGTCAAACCCGATCGCGACGCGAACAACGATCAAAGCCGACGCCAGTACTGGTGGCGGTTTGGACGGACAAACGCGCAGCTCCGCGATTCAATAGCGGACCTCAGTCGATTTCTCGCCACCGTCGACACTGCGAGACACCGCTACTTCCGATTCTTCGATGCTGCGACAGTCGCTGATGACAAGCTCGTGATCATCGCGCTCGACGACGCGGCGACGCTCGGCGTCTTATCTTCCATCGTGCACGTCACGTGGGCGAACGCTGCGGGCGCACGTATGGGAGCAGGAAATGACCCCGTGTACGTCAAAACTCGTTGCTTCGACGCATTCCCATTTCCTGATGCATCGACCGCCCTCCGCACCCGAATCGCCGTCCTCGCCGAGTCCCTCGACGCGCACCGCGCTGCCGCTATCGCGCGCGACGAACGCGTGACCATGACCGGCATGTACAACGTCGTCGAAAAACTCCGCACCAACGAGCCCCTGACGCCCAAAGAACGCACCGTCCACGAACTCGCGGCCTGCGGCATTCTCCGCGACATGCACGACGCACTCGATGCACTCGTCGCCGAAGCGTACGGCTGGCCGTGGCCGATGCCCACCACCGAAATCCTCGATTGACTCGTCGCCCTGCATGACGTGCGCGTTACAGAAGAAGCGCAGGGAATCGTGCGCTGGCTGCGTCCGGAGTTTCAGGTGCCCGCATCAACAGTTGCCGCACCGGCCGCAGAACTGTCGCTCACGACCACCGCGGTCGCCACAACATCTGCCGCGGAACCCACGCCCTGGCCCGCCCAAGCCATCGAACAGATCTCGGCGCTCAAGCGTCTGGTCACCACGCACACGCTGAGCATCGACGACACGATGTCGCACTTCAGTGGTGCCCGTCGCGAAATCGTCGAACGTCATCTCGAAACGCTGGCGATTCTTGGTGAAGTGCGTGAGATCGAGAACGGGCGATACAGCGCGGTCGCGATGTTTTGAGATGCATTGACGCGTTCATGGTGCCCGCCCCAAGGCATCGCTGCGTGCGCTGCTTCCTGAAGCCGACACTGGCGCGCTACCGGGCGGACGTTG
>JAYUWD010000184.1:0-5701 GCA_043753735.1 Gemmatimonadaceae bacterium | reverse complement strand
CGCGTTGCTTCGCAAACGCTGCGCTGCTTGCGCCACGCGCGGGAACGCTCTGCGCAATCGGATCTCCGCGCCAGCGTCCGCCGTCCGCCTGCCCAAGGCGCATGATGTCGGCAAGCTTGGCAACGGCATCGGGCTTATCGGTGAAGCCGCCTGCGCTCGTCACCCCCGAATACTCGGCCATCTGCAGCATCTCCAGCACCGACGCGCCACCCATTGGCGGAGGAGCGCCGAGCACGGTGTAACCCCGCCACATGGCGCAAAGCGGCCGCATCGTGGCGACAGGATAGTTGGCCAAGTCACGCACGGTGATCAACCCGCCCTGCGCGCGCACTTTCGCAGACAGATGTTCAGCGATCAGACCGGTGTAGAACGCGCCCCTTCCCTCGGTGGCGATACGCTGCAGCGTCGCGGCCAATTCCGGTTGCACAAGACGCTCGCCCGGCCTCAACGCTTCACCGTTGGGCATGAAACGCAGCAACGCCAGCGAGTCGGCCGATAATTTTTCTTTTGACGACGCGATAGTGCGAGCGAGCAGCGGCGTCACGATGAAGCCGTCGCGTGCAAGCGTGATCGCCGGTGCCATCACCTGCGCACGGGTCAGTTTGCCAAATCGGGAATGTGCGTCAAGCATCCCCGCCACCATGCCCGGAATCGCCACGGCACGTCCCGGTCGACGCGCCGCGCGCGACGTGTCGGCCATCCCCCATGCCGGATCTTCACCCGAGCGCGGATAAAACGAGATGTGTTCGGCGTGCCTGGTCTTCGCGTTGTAAAAAGTCATTGCGCCGCCGCCGCCGAGTCCGGTCTGCGACACATCGACGACGGACAATGCAAACGCCGTCGCGACAGCGGCGTCGATCGCGTTGCCGCCAAGCCGCAAGGCTTGGGCTCCGGCAGCAGCTGCTTCAGGCTGTGACGCAGCGACCATGCCGAGGTCGCCTTCTACCCGTTTCCCCGCCATGGGAGCGGAAGCGACCGCTGCGTTCGGCGAACGGCTGCACGCAACGGCAAACACAACAAGCATTGCCGCACCGAGCGTGCGCGATGGGCTGATTTTTTCAGGGCGCGGGCGGGCCGAGCAAAGGAAGTCAGGCACTAAATCGAACTGGACCACGAGCCGTTCTCCGCGCAAATCGGTGGTGAACAAGTATCGTTGACACGTACCGCCCGACGGGCAGATCGTATTACGGTTCAACGAGCGGAAGCAACTGACGGACGATACGCTCGGTGAGTCCCCAAACCACATGCTCCTGCACACGGAATGCCGGAAATCGCGCATGCACGCCGTCAACCATCATCACGTGCTCGGCCTCGGCGTTCTCCCGACGCAAGGCCGATAGCGGCACCCAGAACGCGCTCGCAACTTCTGCGCTGAGGACGAACGCTACGTCCGGCGACACGATGGCAACGAATGGCCGGATGATGATGGGGGGCAACACCGGCGAGCGAGGCCCGAGATCGTCGAGCCTTCCAAGTATTTGTCCTGCCTTCAGGTCGAGGGCCAATTCTTCGAACGTTTCACGCATGGCGGTCATCTCGAGCGACGTATCGGCCGGCTCGACGCGTCCACCGGGAAACGCCACGTGCCCACTCCACGGATCGCGCTCGAGTTCGGCCCGCTTGATGAAAAGCAACTCGGGTTCACCCACGACACGCAGCACCGCGGCCACCGCAGCCAACCGCGATTCCGGAGCGGGAACAGCGTCGACCGGCGTGCGCGAAGCAAGACGCGTGACGAGACGCGCGATCGATTCGTGCGAGAGTGTGTGAACGAGCGCGTTCAGTCCGCCACCTCGCCGCCCGAGGCGACCCAGTCACGGAATCCGCCTGCCATGGATGACGCCTTCGGATACCCCATCTCGTTCAGCGTACGTGCCGCAAGCGCCGACCGATTGCCGCTCGCGCACATCAGCACGACGTTTGCCTCCCGAGGCACGCGAGCTTCGATCTGCGACTCGAGCACCCCACGACCGATGTAAATCGCAGGGCCAGCATGCCCCAAATTCCACTCGTTCTGTTCGCGAACGTCGATGAGCACAACTTCCTCGCCACGCGCCAGCTGATTCTGGACTTCGCGCGCGGTAACCTCGGTGATTGTGGCTTTCGCGTCGGCGATAAGCTGTTGTGCAGTCTTGAATGCCATGGTCCTTACCGAAAATTGGTGATTGCGTCGAAGAATTTATGGTCGATGCACCGACAACGTGCGCGCATCGGCGTCCATTGTCGCGAGCGCGCCGAGTGGAATCGTCCACTGATCGGCGATATGGCCGAGCGGGATACCGAGGAGCGCCGGAACACCAAGCGTATCTGCACACTCGCGCACAACGGCGTCGAGTGTCCGACTCCCGTCATCGGTACTTTCGACACAATCGGTACAATGACCGAATGCAATCGCGACGCATCCGTCAAACGCTCCTGCGAGTCGCAACTGTGTCAACATGCGATCGACGCGATACGTCGCTTCGTTGATGTCTTCGAGTACAACGATTGCGCCACGGAAATTGATGGCCCACGGCGTGCCGCACAACGATGCAACCAGCGCCAGATTTCCACCGGCCAAGCGACCGACCGCGCGACCGCCGCGAAGCACGGAGCAAACCCCTGCATCGCCGCATCCGTCCCCACCGTCGATAACGGTTTTGACCAGCGACTCGCGCGTGAATGCTGTCAGCACGCTGCGCGCAGTCGGTGCATGAAACGAGACGAGACCGCCCCGTTGCCAGAGCGCATGCAACGCGGTGATATCGGAATACCCCAGCAACGCTTTCGGATTTGCGCGAATGAGCGCAACAGGCAGCGACGGGAGAAGCCGAGCAGCGCCGTATCCACCCCGCAGACACCAGATTCCGTCGATATTCGGATCCTGAATGGCGGAAAGCAGATCTGCAGCTCGCTCTGCATCGCGTCCGGCGCAATAGCCATCACGTGACAACGCATGTATGCCGACGACCGTCTCCCAACCAAGCGATTGGGCTGCGGCAACAGCATGCGCGACCTCGCCAGCGTTGCGGAGCGGCCCCGACGGCGATACGAGCGCCACCCGTGCCCCTGGTGCGAGGCGCGCCGGTTCAGTGAGAGCGGAGAAAGCGGCCGAAGGCATCTTGGAACGTAGTCGCTCCGTACCAGCGTTGCCACGAACATGCTTCAATGTGGCGAGTGATGGCCTGTATGGGGTGCAACGACATGGTGACGACGGCCATGTTTGTCTTCGTGTCGATGACAGTGTCTCCGATTGTGCTCGCTTTGGCGGCCGCGCTCCCTTGGTGGATCGTGCCGGCGCTACTGTCATTTCGACTGAGAGCGACCCCGTCGCTCGACGATATCGATGCCACGCCGCCAAGCGCTGAGAACGCGGAAAGAGTCTCGGTAATTTTGCCTGCGCGGAACGAGGCGCTGCACATCGGGGCGTGTGTGCGGTCGGTGCTGTCATCGACTTGGCCGAACTTGGAGCTGATCGTGGTCGACGATCATTCTGTCGACGGTACATCAGCGCTGGCCCGCGATGCGGCGGGTGGCGATACCAGGATGACGCTGGTCTCAGCGCCGGATCTGGCGGCGGGCTGGTTTGGTAAACAGTGGGCCTGTCAGAGCGGTGCGGCACAGGCAACCGGCTCCCTGCTTTTGTTCATCGACGCAGATACGCGCCATTCACCTGATCTGGTCGGTCGATTGGTGCGCGCGCGCGCGCGGCGTGGTGCAGAGTTGATGTCGGTGGCCGGGCATCAAGAGATGAAGACTGTGTGGGAATACGCCGTGCAGCCGTGTGTATTTGTGTTGATCCTGCTACGCTACGGCGGGGCGCGATCGGTGGAATTTGCATCCCGGGCGAGCGATGTCGTCGCCAACGGTCAATGTTTCATGCTGTCGCGCGCGACATACGATGCCATTGGCGGCCACAGTGCGGTGCGCGACTTCGTCGCTGAAGATGTGATGATGGCGCAAACGGTGTGGACGTCCGGCAGGCGCGTGTCGCTGGTGCGTGGTCTCAAGCAGCTCAGCACGCGAATGTATGATGGTCTGGGAGAGCTGGTAAAAGGGTGGGGCAAAAATGTGTATGCCGGCGGACGATTCGCGATGCGCGGCGGTCCGATTGGTCGCGCGCTTTTTCCGCTCCTGTTGCTAAGCTTTCCGCTGGGCATTGTGATTCCATTTTTAATGCTGTCCGTTGTTGCAGTCTCGAATCTGTTGCTTGTTTCGTCGCCCTTGTCGATCGATGCAAGCCTGGGCGCGCAGATTTTATTGTGGAGCGTCGCCACGAGCGTTGGCGTACTGGTCACATTCGGCGCTGCAAACCGATTGAATGGTGACCCGTTGTGGCGCGCACTTCTCGCGCCATTGGGTGGGACCATATTGCTCTACATTTGCATCGTTTCGATCGTGCGCGGTCGCAACGTAAGTTGGAAAGGGCGCGGGTACCAGGCCCGATAGCGGAGGTGGCGCGGGCGGTTGGCGAAAAGTACGGTGCAACTACGCGGTCAACCGTTCGGCGCGCGAGATGTACGCACGGCGCAGCTGGGAGGCAATCGGCCCCGCCACCCCGTCGGCGATCACGTGATCGTCGATCCTTGTCACCGGCAACAGGAAGCTGGTCGCACTCGTCATGAAGCACTCGTCTGCCGCGATTGCTTCGTCGATCGTGAATGAGCATTCATTGATCGGAAGCTTCAACTCATGTGCGAGTTCTCTGGTGACGTCGCGAGTGATGCCGGCGAGAATATCGTGCGATATCGGGCGCGTGATCATCACCCCGTCTTTCACAATCCAGACATTGCTCGACCCGCCTTCAGTGACGACGCCGTCTTCGTGCATCAGCGCTTCAAACGCGCCGGCTACACGCGCCGCTTGTTTGGCGAGAACCTGCGCCAACAGCGCGGTACTTTTTATATCGCGTCGAGCCCAACGAATGTCGGGGACTGCATGCAGACGCACCCCGGTCGCATTCGGATCGTTTGCCAGCGACTTGGGCCGAGCATACGAAAACATGGTCGGCACTACGTTCGATGGGAATGGAAAATCGCGTTCGGCAACACCGCGCGTAACTTGCAGATAGACGAGTCCTTCGCGCACGTCATTGAGTGTCGCAACAGTTTGCATGACCGTCGTCCATTCATCGACGGTGATCGTCATCGGAATACTGATCGCGTCGAGCGAGCGCTTCAGTCGTGCCAAATGCAGATCTGCGTCGAGCAGCCGTCCATTGTAGACCGCAGCGACTTCATAAACCCCGTCGCCGAAGAGCAGCCCGCGGTCAAATATCGAAACGTGGGCGTTCAATTCGTCGACGAACGAGCCGTTGAGCCAGCAGGTGCGCATGGTGACCGTGGTGAGTGGTGGGAGGGCACCGTTGAGTTTAACCAGCACGGGTCGGCTGGTGGGTAATAAGTTTTGCTCCCGCAACAAAACGCTACACCACGCAACAGTGTGGTTACCCACCGCCCCACCGGCACCCACAACATGTGCGCGTGCTCACTCTCCGCGCCGCCGCCAAGCTGCTGGCCCAAGCCGACTCGCTCCTCGCGATCCGTCCGATCGCGCGCACACTTGGGTTTCTTGATACCCCCCACGGTGCGTCACCAGACGCGCAACGGACACTCGGAATCCACGAACTGGTCACGAGCGCCGAAATTACCCGCGGAGCTGGCGCACTGAGACTCCTCAGCGCCACCCTCGCCCCACATGCAGGACTGGCCACGACAGCCGA
>JAYUWD010000183.1:0-5703 GCA_043753735.1 Gemmatimonadaceae bacterium | reverse complement strand
AGAAACACACCGCCGGCGATAACCGCAGCCAGACGATTGTTGTCGAGAAAGTGATTCATCACCCAACCAAAACCGATTGCCGCGATGATCTCGGGGATGACGATGAAGAAATTAAAGATGCCCATGTACACGCCGATCCTGTTGGGCGGCAGCGACCCGGCCAGGATCGAATAGGGCATGGAGAGAATGCTGCTCCACGCGATGCCAACGCCCACCATCGAAAGCAACAACAGCTGCGGGTTGCTGATCACGCCAATCGACAACAAGCCGAGCGCACCGCTGGTGAGGCAGATCGCATGCGTGTTTTTGCGACCCACTTTTGCTGCGATCTTGGGCAGAAAGAACGAGAAGACAAACGTCACCGCGCTGTAGGCGCCAAAGCAGATACCCGCCCACTCGATCCCCTGCTGATAGAGCGGCGAATTTGAATCGGGGGCACCAAAGACATTGCGTGCTACGGCGACCGAGAAATACAGCCACATGCAGAAGAGTCCCAGCCATGTCGCCATCTGCACGACGGCCAACTGCTTCATCGTTTCCGGCATGTTTTTGGCCGCATCGAAAATTTCGCGCGCACCCGCGAACGGTCCTTTGCTCGCCGCCTTTGCCCGCCGAAATGCTTCCATATCCGGTGGCGGAATCTCTTTCGGCGGCGTGAAAACGGTGTACATCACCGCACCAAAGAAAGCCGCTGCGCCAACAAAGAACGACAGCTTCACCGTCGTGGGAATTGTGCCAGGCGCACTGCCGGCGACACCAAACCAGTTGGTCATGATCCACGGCAACGAGCTCGCGATCACTGCACCAAGTCCGATGAAAAAGCTTTGCATCGCAAAACCCTTCGTGCGCTCACTCGGCGGCAACACATCAGCCACGAACGCGCGAAACGGTTCCATCGAAATGTTGATTGAGGTATCAAGAATCCAGAGCAGTCCGGCCGCCATCCACAACGCCGTCACGTTGGGCATTGCGATCAGTGCGATCGTGCTGAGTATCGCACCCGTCAAAAAGTATGGACGGCGTCGACCCAGCCCCGGCACCCACGTGTTGTCACTCATGTGCCCGATGATCGGTTGCACAATCAGACCGGTGAGCGGAGCCGCCAGCCACAACATCGGAATCTGGTCGGCACTCGCGCCCATGTATTCGTAGATGGCGCTCATGTTCGCCATCTGCAGCGCCCAGCCAAACTGAATGCCCAAGAAGCCGAAATTCATGTTCCATAATGTCAGGAACGGCGTCGGCCCACTTCGCACCGATGTCGAACCCTGTACCGTTGCAGCCGACGTGTTCATCGCGCTCATGTTGCGCTCATGTTGTGCGCTTCCGGTCGTAAGTGTTCACCAGCTCGGCGAGCCGATGCGTGATTTCCGGTGTGACCTGCTCCCACGAAAAACGAAAACCCCAATTGCCCGCCTGACGCCCGGGCAAGTTCATGCGCGCCTCGCCACCAAGTCCGAGAACATCCTGCATCGGCACGAGCACCGTGTTTGCCACCGAGGCGAGTGCAGCGCGCATCATCACCCAGTGAATCTCGGATCCGTCCGTGTTCAGGTAGCGCTTGGCGTAGTCGTGTTCCTTGCCCACATCTTGCGCACTGCGCGTAGAATCACCAGCGCCCTGCGTCCACCAGCCCACCGTCGTGTCGTTGTCGTGCGTGCCCGTGTACACGACCTTGTGACGCGTGTAGTTGTGCGGCGTAAAATCGTTGGCGCTCGAGTCGGTGCCGAACGCAAATTGCAGAATCGCCATGCCGGGATAGCCCATGCCATCTCGCAACGCGGCAACTTCCGGTGTGATGAGACCGAGATCTTCGGCGACGATCGGCAATGGACCAAGCGCCTGTTCGATTGCCTTGAAAAGCGCGTCTCCGGGACCCTTCACCCATTGCCCGTTCTCTGCAGTCGACGCGTCGCCTGGAACTTCCCAATACGCTTCAAAGCCTCGAAAGTGATCGATGCGCACGATGTCGAACATCTGGAATGATGCGCGCATCCGCTTCACCCACCACGCGTACTTCTGCGCTGCCATCACGTCCCAATCGTAGATGGGATTGCCCCACAGCTGGCCGGTGGCGCTGAAGTAGTCGGGCGGAACACCGGCTTGCACAGTCGGATGCCCTTTTTCATCCAGCTTGAACAGCTCTGGATTGGCCCACACGTCTGCTGAATCGTGCGCCACGTAGATGGGCAGATCACCCATCAGCTGAATGCCCTTGGCTGTCGCCGCTCGCTTGAGTGCGTAGAACTGCGCAAAAAAGAAGTACTGTTGCATCTGCACGCGTTCAATTTGCGTCGCCAGTTTGGTGCGCCATAACGTCATCGCCGCCGTCTCGCGCGCGGCGATATCGGCATCCCACTCCGTCCACTGCACGCCGCCAAACGCCTGCTTGACCGCGCTGAACAGTGCGTAATCGGGCAGCCAGTCGCTGTTTGCCGAAACGAAAGCGTGATAGCGATCGTCTGGCACAAACCGATCGCACGTCTTTTCGATCAACGCCCGCTTGTGCGCGATGACCCTTTCAAATTCAACCGTGTCTTTCGAAAACTCACCGCCCGTGCCCGGCACCTCGATCAGCAACGGGTTGCCGGCAAAAGCCGAAAAGCACTGATACGGTGAATCGCCGTACCCGGTGGGCCCAAGTGGCAGCATCTGCCAGATGCAAAGCCCGGTCGCCGTCATGAAATCGAGAAACTTGAGCGCTTCCACACCGAGCTCCCCGATGCCGTGTTGGCCGGGGAGCGAGGTGGGATGCAGTAGAACGCCGGCGTTACGCGGGAAAGACATGGCTACCCATTATCCCGTTTACACTGCGAGGATCGGGGTTCCAGTGAACAGCTCAATGCCCTGACTCCCGGCGAGCGCCGTTGCGTGCGAGGAGCAGGAAGATCAGGCCGGTCACCAACAGAACCACGCCCCACCACAGATTGATGTTCAATCCGCCGGTTTTGGCGTACATCTCGGTGTTCGATGCCGTCACGCCGCCAAACACGGCCAGCAAAATTCCAAGCGCCGAAAACAGTCCGCCAATGGGATAGCGAAGGTCGAGTCCCGATGCGCCGCTCATCGAAAGATCAGGTTGAGGAGAGCCGTTGCGCCAAGCACGGCAACACCAAACACCACGGGGCGCTGATACCAAGCGAGATCACCATCTTTCGGCTTGGGCGTAAGTGCGTAAACGAGACCTTTGAGCTCTTCGTCAGGACGCGGCTTTGTCATGAGACTGACGATGACGGATATCACGACGCAGATGCTGAAGGCGAAGATGGCTGTCCAGAATGTCTGCGCCATTTCGCTTGGATACGTGTGAATCGCGCCCAAGAATCCGCCCTTCACACCCGGCGTCGCGCCGAGTGGCAGTGTGAGGCCGTGATGCAGCATCGCACTACTCATGCCCGCGAGCAGTCCCCAGAACGCGCCGTGTCCCGTACTGCGCTTCCAGAACATGCCGAGTGCAAACGTTGCGAACAGCGGCGCATTCACGAACGCGAACACAAGCTGCAGCACTTCCATGATGTTGTTGAACGCACCTGCGACGTACGCTGCAGCGATTGAAAGGCCAACACCGCCGACAGTCGCTGCGCGACCCATCCACAGGTAGTGTGCGTCAGAGCCGTTCTTGTTGATGTGGCTTTGGTAGATGTCGTACGTCCACACCGTATTGAACGCCGTCACGTTTCCGGCCATCCCCGACATGAACGACGCAAGCAGCGCGGTCAGTCCGAGGCCGAGCATTCCCTCGGGGAACAGCTTGATCAGCAGCATCGGTGTCGCGAGATCGAAGTCGAGTACTGTGCGACCGGTGGCATCGACCAATGGCTGGCCAAGTGCATTCAACTTGGCGGGGATGATGCCTTCGCCCCCCGTTGGTCCGCCCATGCTGGTGAGCGCGAGTGCGATCATGCCGGGAAGAATGACGAGAAACGGGAAGAGCATCTTGGGTACGGCCGCAATGAGCGGTGTGCGACGCGCCGCCAGCATGCTGTCCGCGGCCATGGCGCGTTGCACCACCAGAAAGTCTGTACACCAATAGCCGAATGAAAGGACGAAGCCCAGTCCCATGACCAGCCCAAAGGCTTCGACGCCGATGGGATTGGTGGCGGCACTCGACATGCCTTGCCACGCATGGGTGTAGGCACCCGCGGCCAGCCCGCGCGTCGCTGCAGCTTCCGTCAACTTTGCCGTGAGGCCGCCCCACCCCCCCACGCTCCGCAGTCCGAGAAAGACCAGCGGCGCAAAACCAAAGGCGATCATGAAGAACTGCAACACTTCATTGTAGATCGCGCTCGTGAGTCCACCGGCAAACACATACGCCAGCACGATGACCGCCGACACCAGCACACTAAAGTCGAAGCTCCAGCCGAGCAGCAGGTTGAACAGCTTCCCCATCGCGTACATCGAAATGCCGGACGAGAACACCGTCATCACCGCAAAACTCAGTGCGTTGAGCGTGCGCGTCTTTTCGTCAAAGCGGAGCTTGAGATATTCCGGG
The DNA here is from genome assembly GCA_043753735.1 of Gemmatimonadaceae bacterium. Taxonomy (GTDB): domain Bacteria; phylum Gemmatimonadota; class Gemmatimonadetes; order Gemmatimonadales; family Gemmatimonadaceae; genus Gemmatimonas. Next base: position 1,211 of record JAYUWD010000183.1, on the reverse strand, counting down.
ACGCTGCGTGCACGCGAGCCGTAGTAGAACGGCATCATGAACAGCGCGACGAAGACCATCGCGGGGATCGCGCCAATCCAGTAGAAGTGCGCGGTGGCGATACCATACTTGGCACCGGACGCGCCCATGCCAATCACTTCCTGCGCGCCAAGGTTGGCTGAAAGGAAGGCAAGCCCGGTAACCCATGGCGGGAGCGAGCGTCCGGACTGAAAGAAGTCCGAGCTGGTCTTTGTCGATTGACGTAGGACAAAACCGATGCCTAGGACCACGGCGAAATAGAGCGCCATGACGGCATAATCGATCCACGTCAGGTGCGCGATCGGGGTGAGCTCCAAGGGGGCTCCTGGGGGGCCGCAGGGCGGCGATGGCGGGATACGGGTAAGTGAATCGCAACGGTACCGCTGGTGCACGGGCGATTCAACCCTTTTTCGGCCCTATCGCCACTCGTTTCACCCCCGCCATTTCTAAAAGCCGCCCGCTTTTGTTGCGCGCAGGAGCCAGACAACCAGCAGGAAGCCCAAGGCAGCCAACGCGATCCCCGCCATCAGGCTACGGCGGCGCTTCACCGCTTTCCACGAGGGTGCGTCCAGGTAAAAGAGTCCCGGGGATGCCTCGCGCACCACGGAGCGCCGCACCATGCCGTTCCACACCAAACGGGTATCGACGCCAAGTTCGTCAATCGATTTCGCCGTTGTCGTCGTGGTGGCCCCCACCGCCCGGAATCGCTCAACCAGCTCTTCCTGCTTTCGGATTATGACGATTGCTGCTACGGACCCGCCCATGGCTTCGCTCCGCGTGAGAATCCCGAGACCAATCAATGACCCGACGTCATCATATCGTCGGGTCACCAAAGTTGCGATACTGCGAAAATCAGAACGCGTGTCGGCGGCGCGCCACCTGCCCACCGGACTACCTTCGCCTGCGCACTTCAAGCTCGGAAGATGAGCGAGCCTCCCAACGGTTTCCCCCCCCATGCCTCCCGAATGGCCAGTCGTTCAACCCTCCCGACCCTCGTCGCTGCCGACGTCGATCTCGCCTCACGTCGCCTCCTGCCCTTCCTGCTGGTGCTTTTCGTGGGCAGCGGGGTCTGCGCGCTGATCTACGAGGTAGTCTGGTTCCAACTGCTCGAGCTGGTGATCGGATCCTCGGCGATTTCACTCGGAGTGTTGCTCGCCACCTTCATGGGTGGCATGTGCATCGGTAGTCTGGCG
>JAYUWD010000182.1:0-17162 GCA_043753735.1 Gemmatimonadaceae bacterium | reverse complement strand
TTCGATCTCGTTGATGTAGCGGCCGAAGCGTACCAGCGCCTGCTCCATCTCCTGATGTCCGTCGTACCACGCCTTTTTCGGCGCCGGACCGATGTTGTCACACCAGCAGTCGGCGAGCCTTCGCGCCGCGTTCAGCAAGCGCACGTCCTGCTGCTTGGTCATCGCATGGTGGGCGATGGCCGCTTCCAGCAGATAGCCCGCGACGTACCCTTCGTGATCGGCGCGACGCTCCCACCGATTGAACGGTCCGGGCCCGCGATCGCCACCGGCGTTGCTGATGCGCGGTAGCGTGAACGCGGTCTGCAGATAGCCATCCGGCTCCTGCGCGCCGATCACGATCGGGATCCACTCGTCGAGCGTCTTTCGCATCAATGTCTGCGACGCCACGATCTCCGCATCGCCCTTCGCATCGACCATGAGCCCGATGCTCATCGCCTCGAGCAGGTTGAGCGGATACGCGTTCGCAAACACGTAGCCCTTGTGCCGGCCGAACGTTTCACCGCGCAGCTTCTTGCCGGCCTCGATGAAGTTGTCGATGCCCCCCGCCTGCACGTCGGTGCGACTGAGCTGCGTGATGCAGTGTGGAATCCAGCTCGTCAGCAGCGCCTTGGCCCGATGATCCCACAGCGGACTATCGATGCGATATGGACGCGTCTGCACCACATCGAGTTGCTGCGCTGGCGGTGCCTTCTCCACCTTGACGGTGAGCGTGGAATCGGCCGTGCTTTTGCCATTCGTCGCGCGCAGGCTGAGGAGGTACACGCCGGGCGTCGTGAACGTCGCCGACGTCTGCAAAGCGTTTGGATTGGCGAACGTCACGCGCCCCGGTCCCGAGACACGCGACCACGCGATCGTTGGCGCGGGTCCGGTCGGTGGCGAGGGCGCAGCCGAGTCGGCAGGCGTGGGGCGGCGCCAAGTGCGGCGTGGCGGCTCTCCGTACCCGGCCCAGCCACGCAGGTAGCTCTTGCCGGGCAGCACGACCACCCGGTCAACCCCAGCGAGACCATTGACCGACGCCATGCCGGGGGTTCGCACCACCTTTGGCACCGCCGCGTCGGCGTCGGAGAAGATCGTCGTCTGCAGCATGGATTGCAGCGCCACGGCGCTGGCCACTGCCTTGCCAACGGTGCCAAGCATGGCGCGTCGGCTGACGGTGTCGGGCAACTCGGACTGGCTCAAGCGAACAGCTCCGCGTTGCCGCGCTGCAGGGCGTCGTAGCCGAACAGGTCGCTCCGAAACTCAAAGCTGTTCGCGCTGAACGAGTCGTCCACGAAATTCTGATCGCCCGAGGTTCCGCCAATGTGCGCGATGCGCAGCCCCTCGAACGGACGGTACATCGCCGTTCCGGACAGTCGCTGCGTGCAACCTTCCAAGCGGCCGTTCTGCTCCAGGATGCGTCTCATCGGAGTCGTGAACATGCACGTCCCGCGCTCCGGCCAAGAGCCGGTTTTCGTCTGCGCGCGGTCGGTCGGGTTCCGGAGCAGCGTCTGGCGCCATGCGCCCGAATAGCTGCCGCCGTCATCGAAGTGCGTCTGCGTGCGGCTGACGAAGTTGAGGTCCGCCGACAGTTTGCCGTCGAACACCGCGTGATATTCGGAGCGCTTTCCGTCCGCCTGCGGGCGCCGATAGTCGCCGGCGGTGAGGAAATCGGAGCGGCGATCGATGTTCTGCGTGCGGAAAAAGCTGTCATACGTGAGCGTCAACTTGCCGCCCGAATGCTTGCGCGTCGTGACGAGAATGACGCCGTTCGAGGCGCCCGAACCGTAGATGGCGGCCGCCGAACCGTCGCGCAGCACGCTCACCGATTCGACGACGTAGGTAGGCGGCACCGTTTCGAGATTGTCGGGATTGTCATCGAGGGGGATCAGCGGCTGCGTGCTTCCCAGAGTCGTCGTCACGCCGCGCAGGTTCATCTGCGACGTGTCGCGCGGATCGTCGTTGGGCGTGGTGATGCCAAGGCCAGGCACCTTGCCCGCGAGCGCCTGTGCGATGGCGCGCGCTGCTCCTTTGACCAGCTCGTCGGCGGTGACGTTAGTGACCGCACTGGTAGTCTCACCGATCTTCTGCTCGCCGTAGCCAACCATCACAACCTGCTGCAGAGCGGCCGCGAGCACGACGAGCTGGAAGTCCGCAGTGACGACCACTCCGTTGGCCACGGTCACCAGTCGCTCCTCCGCCTGGTCGCCAAGCGAGGCCACGCGCGTGGTATACTGGCCGGCGGGTCGGCCTGCGTTGGAGGTGACCGTGCCGGTGATCTGGCCGGTCCCCTGCGCTCGACCGGCTGGTGGGGCCAGTATCGCCAGTGCAGCTAACAACAGGGCTCGGCGGGACGTTCTGCTTCGCATGGCGGGACTTTGCGAGTGGATGAACTGCGCCGGTCCGTGGGGCTGGTACTACCGGAGGCGATTGGCGGTGGGGCGGGGAGATACTCGGGACGCGCAGGAAGGCGGCGGCGTCCGTTTAAGCGCTCCGGTGGACGGGGGTTATACACCATATTGTATCCAATATGCAGTCGGCGAATATATGTGAACGCGCCGGACACGCAATATCGGACTGGGGCGACTCGACTCAGCCGGAGCCGAGTCGCTCCTTTGCCCGACGAATGATTGCGGCCATCACGTCGCGATGCGTTGTGAACGTGTCATCCACCACCTGCAACGTCGGAATCGCGTTCGGCGACAGGTTCAACGTCTCCGCATTGAACCGCTGGAAACCGGCCTCGTGCACTCCGCTGCTCCCACGACCCGGGGCCGGCGCACTCAGATGCTGGAAGAACTTCGCATACTTCTGCCAGCGCGCGCCGCCGCCGGCGTGGTACATGGGGATGAACTCGTACAGCGCGTCGTACGGCATCTCGCCCACGCACACCACCTTCGGGTAGCGCTTGCGCAGCTCCAGGATCATCTGCCGCGTGCCGTCGTGCATGTCGCCATTCGTGCTGTTGACGTGCCCGCCCACGATGTCCAGAAAGTACGCGTCGATGCCGTAGCGATCGACCGCGTCCGCGATGCGACCGACCATGTGGTTCCGCCACGATGGTACGGCCAGGTTCATGTACGTGAGCCAGCCGTCCTGATGCCGGTCGTTGTTCCAGTCCACCCAATCGATGTTGTAGACATTCCCCTCGACCTTCATGGTCGACGCGTTTTTGATTCCTTCCCAACTCGGCAGGTTCCGGTTCGCCGCGTTCGTCGTGAACATCGGCATCAGGCGGAAGCCGAGCCGTTGCCCTTCCTTGATCAGCGTGCGGAATCCCGCCTCGCCCCCCATGCGCGCGTCCGCCGTGAAGTTGGGATAATCCCAGTAGTACCGGCCGTCCCACGCCGCCAGGAACACCAGAACGCGCGCCGGCTCGATCTGCGTCGCCATCCAGCGCAGAATTTCGAGCTGCTTCGCGTAGTCGTTGAACATGAAGCCGGTGTAGTGCATGCCGTGCAGCGTCGTCACCAGCCCCACGTCATGCAGCCACTTCGGGGCGTCGCCGCGCGACTCCCACGTGGGCAGGCGATAGGCGCGCTCGATGTGCGCCAAGTGTGGCGCCACCGCCGCCTCAAATGACGTCGCACGACCCACACGCCAGCGCGGCACCTTCACCGTGCGATCGTCGCGCCACGCTTGGTGCTCGTACACGAGCTCGACGCGGTACGTCGATTCGCCCGGCTGGAAATGAAAGCGCTTGGGGCGCACCTGGTCGTCCAGCGACGACAGGAAGAAGAAGTTTTCAGCGCCCGCCTGCACCACGGCGAGCGGTGTCACCATGCCGGCCGCGGAACCGGGACCGTGCAAGTCCCCCGCCCCGAAGGGGTAGCCACCCAGCATTTCGTTGTCGCGCGGATCGCTGAAGCCACCGCCGGCCAGCGATAGCTGCCCGCGCGGCACGCCCCGCACGATGGCCGTCACGGTCTTCACCGGACGGTCCATCGTCACTTCGGCGTCCCATTCGATCGCGTCGCCGACTTTGGTGAACGTCGCCGTCAGCGAGCCGTTCGCCTTCTGCTGTCCGCCCGCCCACACGAAGCCGTTGCACGTCAGGCGCATGCGTTCCGCAGTCACGTCCGCCTGCATCTTCGACGCGTCGAGCCCGTACGTGTTCTCGTCGGTGAACACGAGAAAGCCGAAGCGCAGCGTATCGAATGCCACCGAGGGTTCGGGGAAGTCGAAGCTGAACTTCATGTACGCGCGACCACGCGGCGGCACGAACACTTCGCTCGTGGAGCCGAGCGGCAGGATCGTGCCCGGTGCGACCGGCGGCGAGACCGGCGCAGCGGGCGGCGATGGCGGCGATGGCGGCGATGGCGGCGGCACGTGCGTATCAGCGATCGGCGCAGCAGACGCTGTATCGGGCGCCATCAGTCCCCCCACGGCGGCGCTGGCCAGCCCCAGCACTCGCACCGCATCGCGGCGCGACATCGGGGTCGTAGCTGGCGTCGCATTCGGTGGCTTGTTCGGCGTCGTCACGGGAAGCTCCAGCAGCGAGAACAGGGCATGGGGAACGAGTGGCGCATGGAGAGCTCAGCGCTGGCCGTAATACGCGCGCGCGCCGTGCTTGCGATCGTGATGCTTGTCGAGCAGTACCTGATCGATATCCTTGGCGTTCGGGTTGAGCTGTAACGTGTCCATCGCCATTCGACAGGTGGCCTCCAGCGCGATGGCGTTCTCCACCGCCGTGCGTGGCGAACCACCCCACGCGAACGGACCATGTCCCGCCACCAGCACCGCGGGCATGGACACGGGATCGAGTGCGCGTGCACGAAAGCATGCCACGATCACCACACCCGTCTCGTGTTCGTAGTCGCCGCGCACTTCGTCGTCGCGCAACCGACGCGTCACCGGAATAGGACCGTAGAAATGATCGGCGTGCGTCGTACCTAGACACGGCACGTCGCGCTCCGCCTGCGCCCAGCTCACGGCGTGACTGCTGTGCGTGTGCGCCACGCCACCCAGCGCAGCGAACTCTCGATAGAGATGGAGATGCGTCGGCGTGTCCGACGAAGGACGCAGCAATCCCTCCAATACCGCACCGCTGCTCAGCGACACGACCACCATGTCCGACGGCTGCATCCGCGCATAGTCCACGCCGCTCGGCTTGATCACCATCACATCGGCGTCGCGATCGGCACCGCTGACGTTCCCCCATGTGAGCACCACCAACCCCGATTGCACGAGGTCCAGGTTGGCCTGCCACACGGCGGTCTTCAGCGCGTCGTACGGTCCGTTGGCTGGCATGCTCACCGCCGTGCCTCGTCACGGATGGTCAGCAGCTCCTTCATCACGCCGTACATGTCGCCGCCAGCGCCCGACACCCCGAAGGCGTCGTGCAGGCGGCGGTACAGCGCGTACAGTCGGTCATACGTCGCGCGACGCTCCGGATCGGGCTCGAAGACTTTGTCACGCACCCCCGTCATGGCCGCCATCGCATCCGCGAAGTTCGCATGTCCGCCCGCATCTGCGCCCGCAACGACGGCGCCGGCCACGGCAGCACCCAACGCGCACGTCTGCGCACTCCGCGAGATCTGCACCGGGCGCCCCATCACGTCGGCGTAGATCTGCATGACCATCGGATTACTCGCCGAAATGCCACCGCAGTTGACGATGCGGTCGACGGCGTCGCCGTACTCCTCGTAGCGCTCCATGATCACCCGCGCACCGAACGCCGTTGCCTCCACCAGCGCGCGATACATCTCGGCTGGCGTGGTGTGCAACGTCATACCCAGCATGAGGCCCGTGAGTCGCTGGTCGACGAGTACGGTGCGATTTCCGTTGTGCCAGTCCAGCGACAGCAGCCCGCTTTCACCCGGACGCAGGCGCTCCGCTTCGGCGGTCAGCTCCTGATGCCCCATCCCGGCCGGACGCACGACTTCCACGAGCCAGTTGAAGATGTCACCCACCGCCGACTGCCCGGCCTCGAGGCCGAACTGGCCCGGCAGCACCGATTCCGGTACGATGCCGCACAGACCGGGGACTTCCGCCGCGTCGCCATCGATGGGCGTGACCATCAGGTCGCAGGTGGAGGTGCCGATGATCTTCACCAAGGTGCCGCGCCGGATGCCCGACCCGATCGCCCCCAGATGCGCATCGAACGCCCCGATCGCCACCGGCAAACCCGCGGGCAATCCGAAACGCTCCGCCCACTCTTCCGTCAGTCCGCCCGCCGCTTCGGACACGTTGTACGCATGATCGGGCAAGGCATCACGCAACCGCACCAGCCGCGGATCGAGCGCTGCAAGGAACTCGACATCCGGGTATCCGCCCCACTGCGCGCTGAACATCGCCTTGTGACCCGCCGCGCAGATTGAACGACGCAGCGCCGACGGGCGCTCGGTGCCGGTGAGGATGGCGGGAACCCAGTCGGCGTGCTCCACCCACGTGGCCGCCGCATCGAACACGTTGGGGGCAACGTGCAGACAACGCAGGATCTTGGACCAATACCATTCGGAGCTGTACGTGCCGCCGCACATCGCGAGGTACTGCGGACGCAGGCGCGCCGCGACCTCGGTGATCTGTCGTGCCTCCGCGTGCCCCGTATGATCCTTCCACAGCCACACCAGCGCGGCCAGCTCGCCCTGCAACTCGGGGGCGAAGGCCAGCGGTTGCCCCACGGCATCCACCGGCATCGGCGTCGAGCCCGTGGTGTCCACCCCGATGCCGATGATCTGCGTCGGCGCGACACCGTGGACCCGCGCCGCATGGGCAAGCGCATCGCACACGCTCGCCTCCATGCCGTCGCGGTATTCGCGCGGATGCTGGCGCGCTAGATGTGGATCGCTGGCGTCGAGAATGACGCCGCGCTGCCCCATCCGGTACTCGAACACGCTGGTGCCAAGCTCGGCGCCGGTCGACGTCTCCACGACGATCGCCCGCACCGAGTTGGTGCCGAAATCGAGCCCCAGCGTACAGGTGCCAGCCATAGATCCTCAGGCCGTGTCGTCGTGCTGGTAGACCTGCCACCCCATGTACTTGCCCAGCGCTTCCTTGACCGAGGCCGCGACGTTGGCCCGGGTGGCAGCAACGTGATGCTCGAAGCCGTTGTCGCAGATGTATGCCAGCAGCTTCTGCAGTCGCGGCACCTGGAAGACACCGTACCCGCCGAACGAAAGCATCACGTCATCGGTGAAGTTGCCTTCGCCCACGTAGGCAGAGATTTCGCCGCGCACATCGTCGGTGCTCACGCGTGCGTACGTGAATGGTCCCGGCGCGATGCGTCCGACAATCGTGCCGTAGGTGTTCTCGCGGCCGACCGTGCCGGCGATGATCTCCTGATAGTCCATGCGCTGCGAAGTGAAGAACGACTTCGGCAGATTGGAGCAATGGAAAACCACACCTTTATCGGGGTGGTCGCCGAAGTTGTTGTTCCAGTCGAGCAGGGCCGCGGGTGATGCGGCCGCTTCCTGAAGCACGTACATGCTGAGGACACCGGCGATATCCGCCTCGCAGGCGCTGGCCATGAGACCGTCGCTCATCATGCTCATCGCTGTGCAGGGCACCACACCGTAGAACTCCTCGAGTGCGGTCCAGCACTGGATCGCCGTTGCGTCGAGTGCGCGATCGTCGATGTACCGATCGAGCGCCACGCCGAGCTTGGCGATTTTCAGGAGGCTCTCGCGTGGCACGCCGTCGACGGTGGTGTACGCACCGATCTGGTCGAGCTTGGTGCGCACCGCCGCGTCGTCGTCCCCCATGCGGTGGATCCACCCCAGCAGTTCCGACAGGTCGAGCGTCTCGACCGTGATGCCGGATCGCTCGAACAGCTTCTCGCTGTAGCGCACCGTGTTGAACGCCGCCGGCCGCGCGCCGATCTGTCCAAGTCGCGCCCCGCGCACCGAACGCGTGATGCGGCAGACACTCACAAACCGCGCCAGGTCCGCCGCGAAATCCGTGCTCTCCGGATCGACGGTGTGCAATGATGTGAGCGAGTACTTGATCCCGTACTGCCGGAGATTGTTGCACGCCGACATCTTGCCGCAGAAGCTGTCGCGCCGGTGCTGGATTCCCATGCGCGTCACCGTGTCCGGGAACGCGTGGATGAGCACCGGCACGCCGAGATCGGCCCAGCGCAGCGTGTTCGCAATCGCGCGCTCGTCGCCGAAGTTTGGCAGCGTCACGAGCACGCCGTCGATCTCGTCGCGATGCTTGCGGAAGTGATCGGCACAGCGCCTGGATTCCTGCAGGCTCTCGATGGCGCCGTTGTTGGTTTCCGCCTCCGGCGTGATGATCACGCGAATGCCATAGCGCTCGAGCACGGCGAGCATCGACTTCCGCCCGGACGAACACAGATGTTCCGGGAAGAACCCGCGGTTGCCGACGATGACTGCCAGCGTAACCGGCCGCGTGGCCGAGGGCTGGGCCCGCCGGCCCCCTGCGACCGCTGCCGGGAGGGAGGACGAATCGGGTCCGCGCCCGGAATCTGAGCTGGATGTCATGGGAGCTTGGCGGCGTGCGGTGGGAAAAGCGGTGGGGAAAGCGGTGCACCGTACGGCATGGAGCCGCGAATGCGGAGGCGAAAATGTAAGCGCTTACACCTTACCGCCTGCTTGAGAGCAGCGGAAGACCCGAGGTATCCGCAGCCTCCGAAACCGCTGACTGCGTCAGCCCCGGGACGACGCCTCGGTCGACAACCGGCGCGAGGCGACCGCCGGTCGGGCCGTCGAGTCGCGGACGATCAACTGCGTCTCCACCACTACCTCGCGTCCGGGCGCCAGCACCGGACCCGCCTCGGGGATCAATGCGTCGCAGATGAGCCTGCCGATCTCGCCCCGTGGCACGTCGGCCGTGGTCAACGCGGGCGTCACGAACTCCGCCAGTGCGACGTTGTCGAACCCCGTCACGGACACGTCGCCGGGTACCGAGATTCCGCGGGCGTGGAGTTCGCGCAGCGCCCCCACCGCCATCAAGTCGTTGACGCAGGCGACCGCCGTGGGCCGGAACCCCGACTCAAGCAACTGTCGCATCGCCATCTGCCCGCCCGCCATGCCGTCCGCACTCGCCACGGTCCGCACCTTCACGCGTGGCGCATATTCCTCGGCCACCGCAAGAAAGGCCTCCCGGCGCTCGTGCAGCGGCCCGAGACTGGTGTGGTGACCGATGAACGCCATGCGGCGGTGGCCGAGTGCGTAGAGATACTCGACGATGCGCTGCATGCCACCGCGATAGTTGGCACGGATGTTCGCCACATGCTGCAACTGGTGCGCACCGCCGTCGTAGAGCACGACCGGCAGCTTTGCCGCCAGCGCACCCACCATGGCCGGCACCGTTTCCGAAACCACCAGCGCCAGTCCGGCCACGCGACGGCCGAGAATCGTGTTGATCCCGGATGCCAATCGATCCTGCGCGTAGTCGGTGTTCGTGACGATGACGTCGTAGCCGCGCTGCCGCGCCACCGCCTCGACGCATCGGAAGATGTCGAGGAAGAAGGGATTGGCGATGTTCGACACGATCATGCCGAGCGTGCGGGGACTGCCGCCAGCGAGCGCACGAGCGTTGAGGTTTGGCGTGTAGTTCAGCGCCTCGACTGCACGGAGAACGCGCTCACGCGTGGCCGGACGCACGCCGGGCGCGTCATTGAGCACCCTCGAGACCGTCGCGGTCGATACCCGTGCTCGCTTGGCCACATCATCCAGCGTCATGGTCAACTATGGCCGTCGCCTTGGCGCAGGGCAAGCACTCGTAAACGCACGCAGGTGCCCGGTTTTGCGGAGCGCTTACATCAGCGGAAAGTTCATGGCACCGGCGGCATGGCGCTGGGATTCTTGCCACCATCCGCGATGAACTTGGCCATACGCTCCTCGAGCACCGAAAGGGGCACCGATCCGAGGGCCAGGATGGCGTCGTGGAACAACCGCTGGTCGAAGGCCGCCCCTAGTTTCGCCTCCGCCTCCTTCCGGTGGCGACGGATCTGCAGCTCGCCGAGCTTGTAGGCAAGCGCCTGCCCAGGCCACGCGATGTAGCGATCGATTTCGGTACCGATCTCGTGGTCGGAGAGCGCGGCATTGGACTTGAGGTAAGTGATCGCCTGCTCGCGGGTCCATCCGAACTGGTGAATGCCCGTGTCGATCACGAGGCGACAGGCGCGCCACATTTCGTAAGTGAGCCGGCCGAAGTCCTCGTAGGGCGTTTCGTAGATGCCCATCACCGTGCCCAGCCACTCGGTGTAAAGCCCCCATCCCTCGCCGTAGCCGGAAAACGAGGTGCCGTTTCGGAAGGCGGGGCGCGTCGGCCCTTCGCGCGCGAGGGCGGCCTGAAAGCTGTGCCCCGGCGTGCATTCGTGCAGGGTCAGAGCGGCCAGCGTGTACAGCGGACGCGCGGGCAGGTTGTACGTGTTCATGAGGCAGGCTTCGAGTCCGCCGCGACCGCCAGTGTAGATCGGCGCGAGCGCGGCCGGCACCGCAAGAATGCCGTGACGGAAACGCGGCAGCGTGCCGATGGTTTCGCTGAGCTTGAGGTCGGCTTTCTTGGAGACGTACGCCGAATAGGACAGCAGTTCACGCGGCGTCTTGGCGTAGAACTGCGGATCGGTGCGCAGGAAGGTCATGAATTCCGGGAGCGTACCCTTGAATCCCGAAGCTTCCATCGTGGTCTGCATCTCGGCGCGAATGCGCGCGACTTCGGAGAGACCGATGTTGTGAATCTCCCGTGCAGTCAGGGGCAGCGTCGTGAACTTCTCGATCATCGCCTTGTAGTACGCCGGCCCGTCCGGGAGCGAGACGGCGGCCAGCGTGGTGCGCGCCTTCACCAGATACTCGTCACGAATCATGGCGAGGAGCTTTATGTACGCGGGCGCGACGGTCGTCCTGATGACCTCGCTCGCCTCGGTGCGCAGTGCCGCCTGCTCAGCCGCCGGAATGGTGGCCGGCATCATCGCGAACGCCGCGAAGAGCGGGTTGGTCGTATCGGCCGCGGTGTAGGGAACGATGGTCAGGTCGCGGCCCACAACGGCTACGCGCGGCACCGTGTACCCGCGTGCGAGACCGGCGCGCATGTTGACGATCTGTTCGTCGAAGTAACTCGGCACAGCGCGTAACCGGCTCAGATACCGGCGATACTCCTCCGCCGTGGGAAAGCCCTGTCTCGGTGTGAAGTCGGTCCAGAAGAACGTGTCTGCGTTGAACGGCGCCTCGTACGTCTTGTAGCGCACATCAACCAGCAAGGCTTGGATGGAGGTACGAAAGACCTGTGCGTTGATCCGCTCTTCGGGCGACAGCTGCGCGAACGGAATGCTGTCGAAGCTCGCAAGTGCCTGGGTCCAGTAGACGAGTCGCACCGTCTGCGAGGCCGCGTCGACGCGTGGGAAGTGGTCGGCCGAGCCGCGGGTGCCATTTGCGCCACCGCGGGCGAATTGCTCTTGGCGCCAGTTCCATTCCGTCGTGTACAGGCGACGCAGTCGCGCGTCGGCATCGCTGGCCGCCGGCTGCGCCTGTGACGCAGCCACGTGCAGTGGAAACGATGCGATGCTTACGCTGAGCGCCAGCACCAAAGGCAGGGTCGGCCGGACCCTGAGACGAGTCACTCGCATGGGTGCATCTCCAACATCATGAGTTTGCGCCGCAGTTGGTGCGGACGCGTGCGCGGACGCAGAAGTGGATGTGGCAGTCTCACTGTTCGTCTCACTGTTTGTCGCGCGCGGCTGCGTCGACGACCTTGGGAAGTGCGTAGAAATTGGCGTCCACGCGAAAGACGGACGCGTTGGGCAGGCGAACGGTGGTCTGCTGCCAAAACGTCGTCGGGCGCAGCGGGGCGAGCTGCGGCCAGTCGAGGGTGACGCGCACCGGCATGTCGAAGCCCGGCACCACGGTGTTCCAGCGATAGTGCAGCGTCGCCCCATCGATGCGATACTCGAACGTGGGGATCATGGTCGTGCGCAGGTACTGATCGAACACGCGCGACAGATCGATCCCCGCCTGCATGCTGATGTACGACTCGACCTGCGACCCCATCACGGTCTGATGACGGAAGGTTTCGTTCAGCCCGCGCAGGATGCCAAGCCATTTCGCATCATCGTTGATGATGTGGCGGATCGTGTGCAGCATCGATCCGCCCTTCGGGTACATGTCCCCCGAGCCCTGATCGTTCACGTTGTACGCCGGAATGATCGGCCGGTCATTCCGGATACCGCGACGCGACCCGATGATGTAGCGCGCCCCCGCGTCCTTGCCGGAGAGACACTCGGTGTAGAGTCCTTCGGCGTAGTTGGCGAAGCTCTCATGCACCCACATGTCGGCGTTGTCCTTCGTCGTGATGTTGTTGGCGAACCACTCGTGCGCACTTTCATGCACGATGATGAAATCCCATTCGAGCCCGAGTCCGGTGCCCGACCCGTCTCGACCGCGATAGCCGTTGCGAAAGCCATTGCCATACGAGACGGCCGTCTGATGCTCCATGCCGGTGTTCGGGACCTCGATGAGCTTGTAGCCGTCTTCGTACCACGGGTACGGTCCGAACCAGTGCTCGAAGCACTGCATCATCGAGCGCACCTGCGGCCACTGTCGCTTCGCGTTGGCCATGTTGTAGTCGAGCGGCCAGTAGTCGAGCGTCAGGTTGCCCTTGAGCCCCGCGTAAACCTCGCTGTAGTGCGCGTAGTGCCCCGCAGCCACGGCGATCGCGTAGTTGTTGATCGGATTGACGACGAACCATTCGTACGTCGTCGTACCGTCCGGATGACGAGTGGTGCTGCGCAGCCGTCCGTTCGACACGTTGATCAACGGATCCGGCACGGTGATCGCCACGCGCTGGCTGTCCGGTTCGTCGGCCTGCGTGTCCTTGTTCGGCCACCATGCCGACGCCCCCATCCCCTGATCGGTGGTGACCACCCATGGGCGCTGCAGCGAGTCGGCGCCCCAGGTGAAGCCGCCCTGCCACGGCGGGTTTCGAGCGATCAGCGGACGTCCGCTGTAGTGCACCATGATCGTCTTGTACTCATTGGCGCGCTGCGCCGACTTGAGCGTGACGAAGAACGCGGCGCCCTCGCGGCGAAAGCGAAGGGTTCGCCCATCCTGCACCATGCTGTCGATACGCAGCGGCTCCATCAGATCGATCTGCATCTCGCGCTGTGTGTTACTCACCTCGCGCAGCACGCGATAGGTGATGCCGTTGCTGCCACGGAGGCTGCTGTCGCTCGGCGAGAGCCGCACACGCAGATCGTAGAAGGTGACATCCCACCAGTTCCGACCGGGCGTGGTGAACGAGCCGCGCAACGTGTCGGCGCGACTGGTCTTTGGTGGAGGCGGCGGCGCCGGTGTGCGCGCGGTGAGTGGCGGTGGTGTGGTCACCTGTGCATGCGCATCACGCAGGGCGCCCGCACCACACACACTGACGCCCAACGCAACCCAGAGCGCGCCGCGTTGCGTCATGGCGCGCCCACGCAACCGGGCATGCGGAACGCCCCGATCTTCGTGGAATAGTTGCTTGCGCCCTTCTTGAAGTAGTCACCGACGTACCAGATCGTGCAGTCGTCGCTGGGGTCGACGGCGGTCTGGCTGTAGTCCTCCCAACGCAGCGTGTTGGTCTGCGATCCTTCGCCTTCGACGAGCACGGTTTCGCGCATGGTGAGCGTGCCTGCGGAATCGCCGGCGAGTCGGCCCGCAAAGCGCTGGCCCGCGAAGTTGGGCGTGCCGCCGAACGAGTAGCCGATGCCGATGTTTCCCTTGCCGTCCATGGCCGGGCTGGCCATCCAGCGATAGAAGCCATCGGGTGCAAACGTGCCCTGCTGATGCAGGCGGAGCGCGCCGTTGGCTCCCGCGCCGAGTCGGAACTCGTACCAGCGCACACCACCCGCGCCGGCTGCCGTGTTCACGGAATGCACCGCCACGATGGACTGCTGCGTCCCGATGCGACGATAGACGACGCGTGCCATCAGCTTGTCGCCCTGCGCATCGAGTCGGCGATCAGTGCCGGGTTGCGGCACGCAGTTCGTGAGCTGCCCGCCACACAGGTAGTGATAAGGTGCGACGGCGATTTTCACCGGTCCTTCCACCTTGGTCTTCAACGGATCGTTCCAGTTCACGCGAAACGTCCACGCGTAGATACCGTCGTCCGTGAGGTCGTTCTTGAGCTGCGTACCGCCGGCCGCGAGCATGATGTTCGGCGCGCCGACGGGCGGTAGCTGCGTGCCGTCGAGATCCACATTGTTCAGGAAGTTGACGCCATCGACGATCACGCACTGCTCCGTCGCATCCAGTCCCTTGAGCATTTTGAGCCGATCGACGACGCAGGCATGCTTCTGGATGACTTCGTCACCAGTGCTCGTGGGGACATAGTAGCCATCGGGCCACACGGCGGGACGCGGATAGTCCGGGAAGAGCGGGCGGATGAACTCGTAGCGGTAGTACGGTCCGAACGGATCGGGCGTCGTACTCACCGCGTAGCACATCGCGTACGTGCCCTGCTCCTGAGGTCGTGCCGCCGGCGGCATACTTGCTGGAGGCGTACCCGCCGTGGGCGCACCGACCGCAGGCGTGCCGGGCGTCGGCGTCGCAGGCGCTGCGGGGGGCGTTTCCTTCGCACGGCCTGGCTGAAATAGCGGCGATGGATTGCCCGGCTGCCGCAGCTGTCCGGGTTGGCTGCGACGTGCGGGCTCGCCCGACCGGCCCACGCTGGGTTCGTTCTGGCGAACCGGCACACGCGAGAAGATCGGCATGACGATGAGCCAGCGGTTGGCCAGCTGATCGTAGCGCGCCACGGCGTCGCCGTTGTTGCGGTTCTCGCAGGGACCGCCAAAGTCACGAAACACATTGCGCGTCTCCACCGGGCCGTAGAGTACCTGCCCAGAAGTCGCGAATCTGCGTCCCTTCTTGCTGAAGATGGCCATGCGCGAGTTGACCACCTGCATGACATGATCCGGCCCGACGGCCAGCGAATTGTCCGACGGGTTGCGTGCGGTGGCGGTTCCCTGCGGGCCTGTGAAGCCGACGCCCAACCCGTCGAAGCTCGCGACGAGCGTGGCGGCCGCGCGCGCACCCGGCGCACGCTGCTCGACCTCCTTGGCGCCAGTGGGCACACCCATGATCGGGCGCGCATCGCGTTCCGGTTCGCGCTCCCCGCCAATGCCCTCAGGCGATAGTCGATTGCGCGTGGTCGATGACGTTGCGGGCGACGCGATCGCATCGGAGTCATCGGTGCGGTCATCAGGCGCGAGGACACGCAACGGCGCCGATCGATCCCGCGCGATGGCGTGACGCACCACCACGTTGGAAACGCGCGCTGTCTGGTTTGCCGTGTGACCGGCTGGACTCGGCGCATCGGCTGCGGGGCGATCTGTGCAAGCGGCGCTGCACGCGAGAATGGCGATGGTGGCGCCGATGGTGCAGCTCGGGCGCAGCGGGTGGACTCCGTGAGTCATGCGACGCATCTTGGCGAGGGTGGGGCCGAATCGGCATTGCGCAGACGCGTATATCGTATCCAGTATCCCTACTGACCGCCAGAGTCGGCGGCTGTGCGCTCCGCCCCCGAACCGGCCGACCTCATGCGCTTCGCGTGGTTCACGAATTCCCGCCGTCGCTCTTCCACCGGCCCCCGCACAAGATCACGCGTCACACGCCTGCTCGCGAGCGGTGCCGTACTCGTTGTGCTCGGCGTTGGTGAAGGGCACGCGGGACCCAATCGCTACGGACACTCGGATCGCGTAGAGCGACACCTGCTCCCCATGGTGTCGACTGGTCCCCTCGATCCGACCTGGCACCCCGATAGTCGCACGATCGCCTTCGCAATGCGCGGCGACATCTGGACGATGGCTGCGGATGGAGGCCGTGCGACGGCGCTCACCGCCGGACCTGCGTATCACTTCGAGCCGACGTGGAGTCTCGACGGTCGTCGGATTGCGCTGACGATGGATATCGACGGGAATCTCGACATCGGCATTGTGGAGGCGAACGGGGGAGGGGTACGACGGGTCACCACCGACGCGGCGGTGGATGTCGAGCCGACGTGGGCGCCGGATGGCAGCGCGCTTTACTACGTGAGTGCGCGAGGTGGGTCGTTCAACATCTGGCGACGCGTGCTGTCTACGGACATCGACGAGCGCGTCGTGCGCGGCATCCAGCCGGCGGTGTCGCCCGATGGACGGCAGCTCGCGTTCGTCGCCGAAGTGCCCGGGCGACTGGGAAGCGGCGGGCTGTGGGTGATGGATCTGCCGGCCGGCACGCCACAGCTCGTTCACGACGAAGAGTCGGAGTATCGCGCGCGGCCGACGTGGACGCCGGACGGGCGCTCGTTGCTCTTCGTGTCCGACGAGCGCGGATCGAACGATGTGATGATCGTCTCGGCCTCCGGCGGCAATCCGATACGACTGACGATGGACGAGCGCGACGAGTATGCACCGGTCGCGAGCCCCGACGGAAAACGCATGGCCTTTGTCTCCAATCGTGCGGGGCCCACCACGCTGTACACCGCGCCAATTGGCGGTGGCGCGCGAGATCTCTGGCGCGCAGCGCCGGTGCACACCACGCTGCCACTCCGCGCGACGGGCCAGGTGCGTGTGCGGGTGCTCGGCCCGGACGGCCTCGCGATGCCAGCACGCGTTTCGGTGGAAGCGAGTGATGGCCGAGCGTACGCACCGGCTGGTGGCTTTCATCGCGTCATCGCGGCCACCGAGACGCACTACTTCCACGCTGCGGGCGCGGTAACCGTGGAGGTCCCCGCCGGACGCACCATAGTCGAGGCGGTCCGCGGCTTCGAGTTCGTCCCGCAACGTGACACGCTCGATGTACCCGCCGGCGGCGTGCGTACCGTCACGCTGCGGCTCGCGCGCCTGCTGGATTTGCCATCGCGCGGATGGTATTCCGGGGACACGCACGTACACGACCTGCACCAGGGGCAACAGGGGCTGACGCATGCACAGTTCTTTGACCAGCTGCGCGCGGAGGATCTGCACGTCACGAACGCGCTGGTACACATGGACGGAACGCGACTGATGGGACGCTGGAGCGATCTCACGGGAGTGGCGCATCCCCTGTCCACGCCACAGCACATCCTGCAGTACGGTCAGGAGTATCGTGGATCGCTCGGCCACATCTCCATGCTCGGCGTGAAACGCTACATGCTCCCGTTCACGGGCGGGGTGCGCGGCACGGCCTACGCGCAGCCGGAACTTGATGCGTGGTATCTCGATTCGGCGCGCGCACAGGGCGGGATTGGCGGCTTCGGGCATCCGTACTTCAGCACGGTGAAAGATC
>JAYUWD010000181.1:0-17213 GCA_043753735.1 Gemmatimonadaceae bacterium | reverse complement strand
CACGCTCGCGGCGGAAGCGTTCGACATTGTGGTGATTGGCGGCGGCATCACGGGCGCGGGTGTGGCCCGCGAAGCTGCACTGGCGGGGCTGCGCACAGCGCTGCTCGAACGCGACGACTTCGCGAGCGGCACGTCAAGCCGATCGTCGCGCCTGGTGCATGGAGGCGTACGGTATCTGGAGCACGGACACTTTGCGCTGGTGTTCGAGTCAAGCCGCGAACGGCGCGTGCTGCTCGATCTTGCGCCGCATCTCGTGCGCCCACTGTCGTTCACGTGGCCCGTGTATCGCGGTGCCCGCGTACCACTGTGGAAAGTGCGCGCGGGGCTGATGCTTTACGATGCACTGGCGCTCTTCCGCAACGTGCGACGTCACGAATCGCTGAGTGCGAAGGAGGTGCTCGCTCGCGAGCCCGCACTCGACGCGCACGAGCTTGTCGGCGGCGCGCGTTACTGGGACGCCGCGACCGATGATACGAGACTCACGCTCGCAAGCGCGCTGTCGGCTCGCGAGGCGGGTGCGATGGTTGTCAATCATGTGAATGTCGTTGCTGGTGTGCGCAGTGGTGCTGGCGGCGCGCGACTCACAGGTGTGGCAGTGGAAGATCGATTGACCGGGAGCACGTTCACCGTTGCAGCCCGCGTTGTGGTGAATGCGACCGGACCGTGGAGTGATGCGACCGCTGCGCTCACCGGCGCCTCACAGGGCGATCAGGTTCACGGGTCGGCGGGCGCGCACATCGCGGTACCTCGTCAGCGACTCGGCAACAACGACGCGGTCACGCTTGTCTCACCGGTCGATGGACGGGTCATGTTCGTGCTCCCCGCCGGTGCACATGCAATCGTGGGAACGACGGAACGGCCGGCG
Source organism: Gemmatimonadaceae bacterium (assembly GCA_043753735.1). Taxonomy (GTDB): domain Bacteria; phylum Gemmatimonadota; class Gemmatimonadetes; order Gemmatimonadales; family Gemmatimonadaceae; genus Gemmatimonas. Next base: position 16,348 of record JAYUWD010000181.1, on the reverse strand, counting down.
CGGCACGGGCCTGACGAAATTTGCGCGAATGAGCAGGAAGTCGCGTATTTGTTGCGTACCGTCAACGCACGCTTCCCATTTGCAAAGCTGACGATGGATGACGTGATTTCGGCGTGGGCGGGTATTCGCCCGCTCGCCGCCGCACGATCGGGATCGCACGGGGCCAATGCGGCCTCACGCGAGCATTCAGTCGTGCACCGCGATGACGGGTTGGTGAGTGTGACCGGCGGAAAGTTGACGACATATCGTGCAATGGCGGCGGACGTCCTCGCGCACGCCCAGCGCGAAGAGGTGCGGTCGGGTGGTCCGATCGCGCCCGCCGCTCAAGTCAAGCAAAGCGATCGGACTCCGTTGCCGGGTGGCGATATGGTGTCGCGTGACGCCGTCATGCACGATGCGACGGCGACAGTGCGTGATGCGGCAGTGGGCGAACGGCTTGCGCTCGCTTATGGCACGCGCTGGCGTAACGTGTGGAGCTACGCGCAGCGCGACGCAACGCTCGCGTGCCGTCTCGTCGAAGATTTACCATACATCACCGCCGAAGTCGCGCACGCGGTCGAGCGTGAATTGGCATGTACGCTGGCCGATGTGCTGGTACGTCGCACGCACGTCGCGTTCGAGACACGCGACCATGGGCGCGGTGCCGCGCGACGCATTGCGCCGCTCATGGCGGCATTGCTCGATTGGAGTGATGCTGAACAAGCGCTCCAGATCGAAGCTTATGATCGCGATGCAACTCGGCTTTTCACGATCGAAATGCTGTCGTAACATCCAAGGACAGATCGATCAACATCAACCACCTTCGAGTGGCGCACATGGCTTCAGAGTTCGATCAGAAGATTGCATTCATCACCGGTGGTGCTTCGGGGCTCGGGCGCGCAGCGGCGCTGCAACTCGCGGCGCAGGGTGCGCGGGTGGCGATTGCCGATGTGCAACTCGACGCGGCGCGCTCGTTGGTGGACGAGATAGAATCGAAGGGCGGCAGCGCGATCGCGATTCCCGTGAACGTGCGCAGCGATGAAGAAATCGAAGCGGGGGTACAGATCACGGTGGCCACTTTTGGCCGGCTCGATATCGCGATCAATGCGGCGGGTATTGGCGGAGCTGAAGTGCGCACCGCTGAATATGCCCCGGACGAATGGGACCGCGTGATCGACATCAATCTCACCGGCGTGTGGCGCAGTATGCGACACGAGATTCCGGCAATGCTGGCGAACGGTGGGGGTGTCATCGTCAACATCGCGTCGGTGGCAGGACTTGGCGGCTTTCCGCGACATCCCGCGTACGCGGCCAGCAAGCATGGCGTAGTCGGGCTTACGCGCACGGCAGCACTGGAATACGGACGCAAGGGCATTCGCATCAACGCACTCTGTCCGGGGTTCACACTGACGCCAATGGTGCAACAGATGATCGCGGCAGGCTTGTCAACGGAGCAGCTGGTGGCTCGCGTTCCGCTTGGACGACTAGGGACGTCAGAGGAAGTTGCGGCGACCGCAATCTACTTGTGCTCGGAGGCGGCCGCGTTCATCGTGGGGCATGCGCTGGCCATCGATGGGGGGATCACGGCCGGTTGAAAGCCCAAAACGCATAAACCCGCCACTCACCACTCACCACTTCAAACCACGCAGTTCGCAGTGCTGAGTTTGAGTTTCGAGTTATCAGCGAAACTGTGGCGAGATAGCGCTACGAATTCGGCGTCAGAATGATCTTGCCATCGCGTTCGCCTGCTGCGGCGGCGGTGATGGCCTCCTTGATCTGCTCGAGCCGATAAGTCGCGTGAATGCGCGCAGACAGGGCGCCAGTTGCGACAAGCGTGGCGAGTTCGGTGAAGAGTGCGCGCTGGCGTTCCGGCGTTGCGTTGCGGAACCAGAAGGCCAGCCAGAAGCCGCGCAGCGTCACGTCGCGAAAGACGAACGAACCAGGGGAGACCGTGCACGGAATGCCACTCATCGCGCCGTAATTCACGACGGTGCCGCCAAGCGCGACGCTTTGCGCCAGATGATCGGTGGAGGTGCCGCCGACCGCGTCGATCGCGAGCCGAATCTTGGCTTTGTTGGTTGCCGCGGCGACTTGATGTTTCAGATCCGCGCCGTCCACCAACACAACGTCGCCGCCCATCGCCTCGACGTCGGCGACGGCGCTCGCACGTCGGACGACATTCACGGTGCGCAACCCGCGACGCTTTGCGAGCTGAATGAGATAACCACCGACCGCAGAGTTGGCGGCGTTCTGCATCACCCACTCTCCCGGCTCCAGTGCGACGAAATCAGAGAGCAACAATGCCGCAGTGGGCGGATTCACCGTGAGCATCGAGAGTTGTCGCGGGTCGCCGACGGCGGGTAGCGGCACCAGCCGCGCAGCATCGGCAACGAGATGCGTCGCCCAGGTGCCCGATCCGACAGGGAGCAGCACGCGCTGGCCTGCTGCAATCGATGTCACGCCCTCCGCGACGCTCACCACGTGACCAACGCCCTCGTTGCCGCCCACCGCCGGTAACGGCGGCAACATTCCGTACTGGCCGGTGAGTGTGAGCACATCAGACGGATTGATTGGCGCCGCTTCTACTTCGATCAGCGCCTGCCCAGCCGAAAGCTCGGGCAGTTCGAACTCCACACACTCGATCACGTCCTGCGGGATAGCCCCGCGCGCGGCATACTCGGCTTTCTTCACGGCGGGCTCCAGATGAGACGCGTTGGGTCGCGCCAATGATGCGCGGATGATTTGTGCGCGCGTCGGACGAACTGCCTACGCGAGATCGGCGGCGCTACGCTCGTGAATCGTGGTGAGCTCCACGATCGTAAACCGGCGTACACTTTTGGGGAGTTTGAGGATGGCGGTATCACCGACGGCCTTCCCCTGCAACGCGAGTCCGATCGGGGATGCCATTGTTACGTGCCCTTCGCGCAACTCACCCGCGTCACCGAACACGAGATCATACGTCTCGCGCTTTTCGGTGGCCTGATCCTGAACGATGACGCGCGAGCCGAGCCCCGCCTTGTCGACCGAAATTTGCGCGATATCGATATTTGCAAGTTTGGTGACGCGTTGCGTGAGCTGGCCCAGTCGCGCCTGGACGAACTGCTGGCGTTCGAGCGCGGCCTTGTATTCGCTGTTTTCCTTGAGATCACCGAGCTCGACCGCTTTCCGAATTTCGAATGGCAGCGTGACATTTAGCTCGTGAGTAAGTTTTTCAACCTCGCGGGCCATGGCGGCAATCAGTTGATCGAACATCGTCGTGCCTGCTGTGAGTGCGGGTCGTGTTCGCGTCGCGCGAACTGCAATCCCGAAAAAAAACGCAAGCGCCCGGCCGTGGTCCGGCCGGGCGCGCTATGACTCAAAATATGCAGCGGGCGAGGGCGGGTGCAAGCATCACGCCCGTGGTCTTCAGGCTGGTGGATGGCGTTGCTGCTATTTTGCGGTGGTGATTGAGCGCACCGACCATGACGATGTTACCGCACTGCGGCTGAGCTGGTGGCGCAGTCGTCTCGCGAACTTTTCCGTGCACGCATACATGGTTCGCGGCGTCCTTGTCGATACCGGTTTCACCGGCGTCGGTAGCGACATCGCGCACTTTGTTCGGGAACGGCGTCCACGGGGCGTGCTGATCACGCATCAACATGAGGACCATTCCGGCAACATCGAACTGCTGGCGGGGCTGGGTCTGCCGATCGGCGTTTCGGCGGACACTGAGCGCATCGTGCGCGGGCCGTATCCCATCGGGCTGTATCGCCAGTTGGTGTGGAGAGGCATGCCGATGATGCGCGCGCCGTTTGAACCCTTTGCCGACGATACGCTCACGCTCGAACATGCGCCGGGTCACAGCCCCGATCATCACGTGGTGTGGGATCACGACACGAACACACTCTTTGCCGGCGATCTCTTTCTTGGCGTCAAGGTGCGGGTGGCGCACAGTGACGAAGATCCGCGCCTGCATGTGGCATCAATTCGCCGATTGCTGGCGCGGAAGCCGGCGCGGGTGTTTTGCATGCATCGCGGGCTGGTGCCCGGTGGCGCGAGCGCGCTCGCCGCGAAAGCGGATTGGATGGACGAGGTGATTGGGCGCATCGAGCAACTGCACGCCCAAGGCCGATCTCTCGACGAGATCCGCGCGGAAGTACTCGGCGCTAAAACGCGAACGCACTATATCTCGCGCGGGCATTACTCGCCGGACAATATCGTGCGGGCGGTCGTGCGAAGTATGTAAACCACAGGGGGAGTGGCACCACCCAGATTCCCTTTTACCGGGCCGGCGCACTTGCCGTCTGCGCAGCGTGAGCATCGATGACGGCTTGCGCGGCTTCAGCCGGATCATCGGTGAGGAGCAATAAATCCAAGTCGTTCGGTGAGATCTTCCCTTCGCCCGCCAGCCGTGACGACATCCAGCGAACCAGTCCGGCCCAGTAGTGTCGCCCGAACAGCACGACGGGAAACTGGAAGATCTTTCCCGTCTGGATCAATGTGAGTGCCTCGAACAGTTCATCGAGCGTGCCGAAGCCACCGGGGAAGATGATGAACGCATTCGAGTACTTGATGAACATCGTCTTGCGAACGAAGAAATATCTGAAGTTCACCAGCGTGTCGACGTATGGATTGGCACCCTGCTCAAACGGTAGTTCGATGTTGCAGCCGACCGAGTGCCCTCCACCATCCTTGGCACCCTTGTTGGCCGCTTCCATGATCCCCGGTCCCGCACCAGTGATGATCGAGAAGCCCGCCTTGGCGAGTATTCGCGCTGTTTCGCAGGCGGCGGCATACTGCGGATCGTCGGGACCCGTGCGGGCCGAACCGAATATCGTCACGCCCTTCGTGATGTCGGCGAGCGCGTCAAAGCCTTCAACGAACTCGGAGGTGATGCGCATGACGCGCCACGGATCGCTCCGTGTGAACGCCCCCTGGTCGACGCCGGGCGACTGCAGGAGTTTTTCGTCTTCGGTGAGCGTCGGAAGATCGCGGATCGTCTGGTCGACAACCCGCGGAAACTTGCGACGCACCGCGCGCGCGCCGCTGGTTACGAGAGCGTCGGAATCAGGCTCGCGCCCGGCCAGACGATGCCCTTCTTCGGTGCGCTCGATCAACCCGTCGAGCGAAGCATGTTCCGCTTTCGCGCGTGTTACCGGTGATAGCTTTTTGCCGGTGACGGCGCGCGATGGCTTGCGCTTCGCGCTGCTGTCTGGATCGGCGGACTTGCGTTTGACCTTGGACGGACGAGGCGTTTTCGCCATGAGTGCGCAGATCGGGGAGAACGGACGAGAGCGGGAGAGTGCGACGCAGTGCATCTCGCGTCGAACGAAGTGTACGCCAGCGTTTGCCGCAAATGCCACCCCAGCAGTATCGATACCAACATCACCGAACATGCACGCAGGGCACCGTGAGCATTGAGCAACCACGGCTGATGCTGGTCGTCGCGGATGGCGTACGGCCCGACGTCTTGCAGCAGGAAATTGATGCAGGACGCGCGCCAGCAATGGCGTCTTTGCTCGCCCATGGTGGATTGCATCGAGTCACATCGTCGTTCCCGTCGGTCACGGGTCCGGCATACGTCCCGTTTCTGATGGGTCGCCACGCCGGCTCCGTCGGATTGCCGGGACTGCGGTGGTACGACCGTTCGCGCACATTGCGCTGGTCCTCGGCGAGTGCTCGCAGCTACGCGGGAATCGACATCTGGCAGGTTGACCGCGACGTTGCGGGCGACGCACCAACCCTCTTCGAGCTTGCGCGTCCATCGCTTTCCGGGATGAGTTTGCTCGGACGGGGTGCAACGGTCGGCAACATCGGACGGTCTGTCATGTGGTGCGTGCGCGCCGCGATTCCACATTTTCGTGGGGACACGCTCGGCTGGCGTACCGTCGAGCGGGCCGCGACAGCAGCGTTTCTGCGACACTTCGCCGCAGCGCAGCCACGTTTTTCAATTCTGGCCATCACCAGTCCCGACAAATTCTCGCACAAATACGGCAGCGATTCAGAGCCTGTGCGGAACGCGATCACCGATGTCGACACGGCGATCGGACGGGCAATGGCGATCGCCACGAAAGGAGGCTGGCGGGAAGCGCTTCGCGTTTGGGTGGTGAGCGATCATGGTCACGCGCCCGTATCGCAACACGACGACCTGCATGGCTGGCTCGAGTCGCAATCGCTGCGCGTGCTTGCCCATCCGCGATTGCACACGCGCAATCCCGACATTGCATTGATGGTGGGCGGCAACGCGATGGCGCACATCTACATCGACCCATCGTCGCGCACCCGTGAATGGTGGCCGACACATGCGCCGCGTTGGTCGCGTTTGCATGACGCGGTCGTCGCACGTGAACCAGTTGATCTTGTTGCAGTCGCCACATCAGCTGACGCCGTGCGCGTCTCACATGCGACTCGCGGTACCGCCGAAATTCGATGGGACAAACGCGCCGATGGTATTCGCTTTGATTATGACGCGCACAACGGCGACGCCCTGCAGTTGGGCGGATCTCACCGTGCACTCGACGACCGTGACGCATGGACGCTGTGCGCGACGTCGCCGTATCCTGATTCGATCGTGCAACTGCTGACATTGTGTACCGCGTCACGCGCCGGAGATATCGTGCTCTCCGCCGCCGACGGGTGGGACCTGCGCGACCGATTCGAGCCCGTGCCCCACGTATCGACGCACGGCGCGCTGCTGCGCGATCAGATGTACGTGCCGTTGCTGCTCGATGCGCCCGTCGGCGGCAGCCCGCAACGCACGGCGGACGTGATGCCGAGTGTGCTCGCCGCGCTCGGCCTGCCAATTCCGCCGGGACTCGAAGGACGCAGCTTTCTGTAGATCGTTTGCGCCCGCACAACGCGGGCGTTATGCGGGCGTGTGCTGCTATTCCGTTCGATTCCTGCTCCGGTCCGGATCGAAGCCTTCGGGGTAGCGCTTGCGAAGCTTGTCAATATTCCGCTGTGCAATGTCGTCGAGTGAAACGTCAAGCACCGTTGCGAACGCACCGATGTACCAGAGGCAATCGCCGAGTTCCTTGATCAGCGCGTCGCGATCGAGCGGCGTGTCGTGGAACAGATGTTTCTTGATGATTTCGGCGGTTTCACCAGCCTCGCCAGTGAGTCCAAGTGCAGCGTTTGCCAGTTGCTGCTCGTGGGTGCGATCACGGCCGAGCGTGCGCGCGGCGAGCGACTGGTATTCGTCGAGATGCATGACGTGCAAGCTCCGGTGGTGAGTTGCTGTAGTATCGGATGAGTGATTGAACGCCAGCGAGTCGAGCATCGCGGCGACTGTCTGCGCGGTGAAGCTGGCTGGCTGCAGCGTCTACCAACTGCCGCGCAACTCCACTTCGCACAGCGCTCCGGGGCGTGTGACATCGTCGGGATCGATGACGATGAAGGCCCGTGTCGCATCGGTTTTTGAGAGGACGACGCCTTCCACTTTCTCCATGAACGGACGCCCGTTCTGGTCGACGAGCACAGTGTAGCGAACTACGCCACGCGCGTCGATTGTGCCGAGCACCGAGCCGCCGACCGGTCCATCCTCGGACGCATCGGCTGAGACTTCGGCGGCAGCGGAGAAGAGCGTGTTGCCGCCAATGCTTGTTGCGTCGGTGAAGCCAAGTACGATGTCGTTGAGCTGTCCGAGGTCGTATTGCACGACGCTGGTCGGTTCCGGTGGCGCGACATCGATTGTGTTGTCCAAATAGGCGAACAGCTGATCGATCGTGAGTTCGCAGGTCGCGTTGAGCGGCAGCAGCCCATTTTTGGGTTTGCCGTTGCCTCGTCCAAAGAATCGAATGCAGTTGCCGCTCACCAGCGCGCCTTCGATGTTCATGTCGCTGCCGGCGAAGGCCACCTCAGCTTCCAGCCGTTCGTAGAGCGTTGTGGCATCGTGCAGCCGCACACGCGGCTCGGCGTTGGTCCATTGGTCAATAACGGCAACGTTGCGTCGACGCTTTTTGCTGCCGGATCCGAAGGCTAGCAGCGACGATTCATGTTGTCCGGGCAGTGCGACGCACGCTTCGAGATCGAGTTTGTATTTCTTGTTGCCGCGCCCGTCGTCGAAATTCCGAAGTCCGCCTTCGCCGCGGGGCAGCGCGATCGGTTGCACTGTGCCCGTGGTCGGCTGCACCATCGCCACGAAATTCGAGTCGTCTTGCACGAGCGCGATACGATCGCCGATCCACGCAATGCTCGACGCGGCCCGTACATGCGCCGGCCGATCCTCGGCGCTGTCCTCCCCGGTTTCATAACGCAGCGGATGCCACGCGACGACGCTTGCTTCAAGCGCACGGTCCAACGTGGCGATTCGAGTGGTGACAGGAGGCATTTGGTGCGCAACAGGATTGAGGGACGCAGCGATAGGAGTGAATCAAATGTCGGGCCCGTTTTCGCGCACGATCAACAGTGGGCGAGCGGTACAAAGGTGCAACGACACATGTCCTCTGAGTGACTAGTGTAGTGTCGCCCAAGTGGCGTTGCAAATGAATGGCGATGGACGCGCCATTGTACGACAGGACTTCGGCGACACTGCACTAGTTTTCCATGTATGACGTGGATGCGACTTTTCCTGACCCTCACGGCGCGTGCGCTGGTCAACCCGTCGTTGGCGATCGACCTGCTGCGCGTCGCGTGGCGGTTTCGTCATCGGCGATGGACGAGGCGTTTTCCGTTTCTGCCATTGCCCGCGATGACGTATGTGAAGTGGCGCATGTACACCGCCTACGGCGCGGAAGACGCGATTCCTCCAGCGGAGGATGTGATCGCGTTTGTGCGCTGGGTTGGTCGTCAACCCTGACCGCGTTCACGTGTAATGCTCAGGTAGGTGAGGGGCAGCTCCGCCAGGCGCAGCTTCCTCAGGCACATTTTTGCCCGGCGCATCGTTGACCGCGAACTACGCGCGGCATGGCTTATGACTGATACGGCGCGTCGGTTGCTCACTGAACGATTGAAGGCGCAGGCATACGGCGTCGGGTTTGACCTGGCCGGTGTGGTCGCCCTGGGCGAGCCAGCGACGCGCGCGGAATTTGACGCATGGTTGGCCGCAGGCAATCACGCGGAGATGGGCTATCTCGACGGCGCGGGAGCGGTGTTGCGTCGTGACACACGGTTGCCGCATGAGGGTGCAACGCACGCGTTAGTGGTCGCGATCAACTATGGTGGTCGCGAGTCAAGTGGTCCGGTGGCACGATATGCGCGCGGCGATGACTATCACGAGCTGTTGCGCGCGAAGTTGCGCGAAGTGCAGGCGTGGTTGGAGCGTGAGCTTGGCCGACCGGTGAATGCGCGCCCCTACGTCGATTCAGGGCCAGTGCTCGAGCGCGATCTGGCGCAACGCGCAGGACTCGGCTGGTTTGGCAAGAACACGATGCTGATCAATCCGGATCGCGGCTCGTTCCTGTTTCTGGCGTCGCTGTTTGTCGATGTGGAACTCGAAGTGGATGCACCGTTCGCAGCGGATCGCTGCGGGAGCTGTACGCGCTGCCTCGAGGCGTGTCCAACGCAGGCGTTCACGAGTGCGCGCGTGCTGGATGCGAGTCGGTGCATCAGCTATCTCACGATTGAACTCAGGGGTGCGATCCCGGTGGAGTTTCGTGAAGCGATGGGCGGGATGGTGTATGGGTGCGACGTGTGTCAGGAGGTGTGTCCGTGGAACCATACATTCTCGAAACCATCAGCTGAACCGGCGTTTGCGGCCAGGCCGCACATCGATGGCGTGGATTCAGTGCGGCTCGCGCGTTGGTTGCTCACGATGTCACGTGAGGAGTACACGTCAGCGTTCCGAGGCTCGCCGATGAAACGGGCCAAGCGCCGCGGACTCGCGCGCAATGCAGCCGTGGCCTTGGGCAACGTCGGCTCTGCCGATGACGTCGAGCTCCTGGTAGCATCGCTCGAAGACGAGGAGTCGCTCGTGCGTTCACATGTGGCATGGGCGCTCGGAGCCATCGGTACGTCGAATGCGTTGGCGGCGCTGCGCGCGCGCTTGCCCCTGGAAGAAGACGGCGCGGTGCGCTCGGCGATTGTGGGCGCGCTCGAACGCAGCGTGCCCCGACCCGTTTGAAGTTCGAAATGTTTGGGCAGACCGGGGGCCGTGGACAGATCGACGATCGCGGTCTTGAAGTTTGCACGCGGCATCCCAGGTACCGGCTCGGCGACCACGAGCAATCCATCGATCCAAGCATCTGCCGACAGCGTGGCACGCTTGGCTTTCTCCAGCGCGTGTTCGGCTCGAGGGAGCGCCGACTTGGACTCTTTGACCCGGATCATCATGGCGTCGTCGCCGTCCTGATTTCCGTCCGTCGCTTCAAGTGTAAACAGCGCTCGTGTTGCCAGTTCATACCGGCGACGGGCGGTCTTCAGCGTCGTTTCGGCGTGGGCTACGGATGCGTCAGGCGCACCGTTGGTCAGACGGTCGCGTACTCTTGCCTTTACTTCTGCTTCAAATTCGCACGTGCTACGTTCGGCCAGGATCACTTCGACGATCTTCGTCTCCAGTTCCTCGGCGTCGAGGCACCATACTTTACAACGCTGCTCATCGTAACGCCGACGCCCCTCCTGGTCCATGCGCGCCTTCGGTTTGGCGTGAACATAGGAACGCTTCTTTCCTTGCTTCGCCGCCAAGCGCCCACCGTTGTATCGGCCACCGCAGTGCGCACACATCGGAATCAGTGGAAACGACTCTCCATGTCCCCGTTTGGCGCGGTCGTCGGCCGACTGACCGCGTCCGCCGAGGGCACTCTCCATGTCGTGAAAAAGATCGACGTCAACTAGCGGCGGCCACTGTGCTTTGATGCGAAGCGTTTGGAGACGACCATCCGGGCCGGGCTCCTCCTGGTACTGCAGTTCACCGACAAGGGCTGGATTAGTCAGGAACTTTTTGATGGACCGGTGCCCCAGCTTGCCGGCGCGCGGTCCGAGCACGCCTGACGCGTAGAGCTCCGTACCCTGCGCCTCACGGCACGAGCGATGCATTGAGATGCAGCTGCTGGCGATGCAGCGCGCGCGCTGGCGTTGATGCGCGGGAATCCGGCGATGTCAACGCGGCGGCGATCTGTTCGAGGGTTATACCGAAAAGTAAGCTTGGGCATGAATAACTTGACATGGCGAGGCTCCATCCTCATCGCGGTCATTACCGCCATCGTGAGCTGCTTCGTCAGCGGCCTTGTGGCAAGTCTGGCGGTAACGTGGTATCGCGTCTCCCAATTTGAGGGCGGCTCCAGCTACTTCGTTCTCTTCATTGCACTGGGCAGCTTCATCGCTGGGCTGTTACTCGGCCTGATCGTCGCGCGCGCGGTCGCGGCCGGTGCACACCCGGGTTTCGGCAAAGGACTCGGCTTCGCGCTGCTGTTGGTGTTCGCTATCAATGGCGCAGGTGCCGGCGTGAGCCGCCTGCTCGCCGATGTGCCGCCGACAATTGCAGGTGAAGAGTTGATGTTGCTGGTGGAGATGCGGTGGCCAGCAGCGCAGCTGCAATCGCCGGCGCTCGACACGATTCCACGGCACCTTGATCTTGGCGCGCTTTCAGACAACGGAGTACGCGTCAGCAAAGTTGGCGCACTGTGGATGGAAGACGCCCGTCGCGAAAATGGCCAATGGATTGTGCCCGGTGCCGTGGAGGTGTTCACTGAGCGCGGAAAACGGATACTTACTGTACGCCCCGCGCTCCCGGAAATGTCGGGATTTCTTGTGCCGCTCAGCGCGCATCCCGACGCACAATCGTTCGCGTGGAGCGACTGGATTCCGCGTGTGCAACCGGTGGGCCCGCCCGCAGGAAACGGAAGCACGTATCGTTTTAAAATTGTACCGCGCAGCCAGGCGTCGCGCGTTCAACAAATCGGTCCGTTCGAGGTCAGCACCGTCGTCAGTAAGTTTTTTGTGGGCGCAGATCGCGCGGAGTCACCGACCATCGCTGCGACCGCCACGTTTGCAGTGCGCACGCAGAGTCAATTGGTCACGGACAGTGCCGGACAACCGCTCGCCACCATCGACGCGGTGGCTACACTGCCGGGAGAGCCAAACGCACTGCTGGTACGCGCCGGCGGCATGTGCGTTCTGCTGCAACATGACGGACGGACGGTGCACACGACATCCGTCTCCAAATGCGAGTACAAGCTGCAGGCCGAGGTGCTTACGAACGACGACGTGTGGCGCGCGGCATCACGGCATGTGCGGAAAGTACAGGGGCTGATCGATCGTGAGTCGTTCATGCACGTCGGTGCGTATCTGTTTACCGATGCGATTCTCGATGCGGCGACACGATTGGTGCACCCCATTTCCACAAGCGCATACACGCTCAGTTTCTATTCAGACGTTCCACCATTTGGTGTGTCACCCGACGGTCGTAGCTTTGTGCGGTTAGGTTTTTCAGAATCCGATCAGCGCGCGCCGGCATTACTCGTGTTTGAGTCGGGGTCGCTCGCCCCGTATCTCGTTGCGATTGACCGGCCGGCGACGCGATACACCGATCAATACGGGGTCGAGGGTCGTTGGCTTGCGCACTACTACCAATGGGCGGCTGATGTTAACGGTCATGACCATCTTGCAGCACGAGTACACATGACACCGTTACCCTTCCGCGGCGTGATGCACTTTGAAAGTGATGGAACACCGCAGTATCGCGTTGTACCCGTTACCAAAGCCATGCTACAAGTGCTCAGACACTTTCTGCAAACGGAATTGCAGGCACATCGTACGCCAGACGATGAGCAGGGTTCTCTCTGGACAATACACATTGGTGCAAATGTGGTGCATGTCTCGTATGACGAGTCGGACCACTACGTGTCCGTGTACGTTGAGCATGGTTACGATATGACCGTCGTGCCCACAATCGCCGCGCGGTTTGATGCACTGCTTGCGCGCGGTGCACACGATGCACTCTTTGATTACACCCTCAAACCCTGACGTCGCTACTTGAGCAGACTGGTGAGTGTTTTGTTGTGCTCGCAACGCGTGTCTGCAATGCGCCACACGCCGCCCTGCTGATGCAGCAAGTAGTACACGACACGTTCGCGATACGCATCACGAAAGCGCACCGTCACGCTGGCCGTCGTCGGCTTCAGTACTGCACTTGCCACGGTGAATCGGGTGGGATACTCCTGACTGTCGGTAAACGGATCTCCGTCAATGACCGGTGTTTCATCTTTGGGGGACGGTCGCGCCAGGTAAGTCGCGATCTGCTGGCGCAGCGTATCCGTCATCCACTGCGATTTTTGGGCAACGGATTCACGGAGAAAACCCATGTCGCCAGCAAAGTGCTGTTCGAGAAACAGCTCAACGACAGCACTTGGCGTTCCCGTCGCGGCGAACGCACCCGGTGCGCGCGTAAGTGTCCACACCACATTGTCGAAGTCGAGCAGCATGCTGTTGCGATCGACCCGGTGAAAGTCGTATGAGCCACTGTCGCAATTGAGGCGTGTGCCTGGAATCGGAAAGTGAATCATCCCCAACGGTTCTGCGCTCGTGTTGGCCGGCTTGGGCAGGTTTCCCTGAAAAAGTCCTGCGGCGGGCTGTGATATGTGGTCATACGTCGCGCGCGTACACGTCAACGCGCCGGGCCCAGTCACGCGATCCCGGTTAAAGCGCACCGTGTGTCCGACCAGCGCGTGTGTATTGGGCGCAGACGAACCGGCATGCGCCCACGGTGCAACGACACCATGCTCGATGCGCCAGTCGCCCGCGATGTCTGACATCGGGGATTTCGCGATCGCTTTCTGTGCGTGCAGCACATCCACCGCAGTCGTTACAGTCAGGAGGCATATCGATAGCCACAGTGCAACGCATATTGTGCGACGCATGACCGAATGGTTGAATGTGAGGGAGTAGCACATCGCAAATTGCGACAAACTTGGGCCGTGCGTGACAATCATTCACTGCGTTCTCTGATCAGGATACCGGCACATGCAACGAGCGAGCGATGGACGAACGACTGACTGACCTGCCGCAGTGGTCGACCGATGAGACAATTCGCACTCGACGAAGTCGCTCTGTTGCACCCACCCGCCATCGTTGATGCACTTTTTCGTGCACTCTTCGCGCGCGACGGCGAAGTCGCCTGTCATATGGCGGCGATGCTTGTTTTTGTACACGGCAAAGCAGATTCAATTTTTGACTGGGAATTGCGTCCACTCTTTCTCCGTTTCAACACGGAGGACTCGGCGGAGCGTTGGAATGCGTGCGAGGAGTTGTGTTTGCTGATCGACGTAGATGTTGCCCACGTTCGCGCGTTGGTTTCCACACCATCCACCTGACCGAAATCATCACATGGGACTCACTGAGAAGCGAAAGATCAAGGAACTGCAGGATACCACATTTCCGGAGCGACTCGCGGAGCTTCGTGATATCACCGGTAGTGACATTGCATACGATGTAGACTGGGCCAGCTTTGCCGACGATGCAGCGGGACTCAACTTCCTGGATAATCTCTCATGTCATCGCACCAACATGGCGCTGCGCGTGATTTGTGCGGATGCGCTGGGCAAGGAAGCAGTGCAGGAATCGCTCAAGACCATCAAACTTGTGAATGTCCAAACGCCCGATGCCATGTCCATCACTTTCGGCGGTGGCACTCTCGACATGCACTGCGCCTACGCACTCGGCACCAGCGGTTACTACAGCGACAATCAAATTCGCGAAGTGCTCATGAAGAGACTGTAACACGAACCCGCGACGATATCTGACTGACAACGCTCAGTCGCTGAGTTGTTTCCAGCGATATCGCCCTTTCAGAAAGTAGACGATGCCACTGGCCGAACTCTCGTGTTCGAGAAGCAGCGTGTCGATACGCGTTCGCGCGCGAGTGGCGCGTTGCGTACGGATACTCCATCGATCCACCCACTCGAAATTGTCGCCACCGTTGCCAAGCATTACGCCAGCGCCGACGACGACGGTGGCGGTCTGCGCATGATGAATGAACACGATCCCCTGCTTGTGCGTCGTGCGCTGTTCGACGAACAGTGCCACGTCGGTAGTACCGTCACCATCGAAATCGCCGATCAGTTGCGACGGTGTGAGGCGCGTGGACAGTTTGAAATCATGCGCGGCAGCGAACGCCGTCCATCGTTCCTGGGACCACGACGGCAGCGCTTCGTTGCTTGATGTTGTTTGTGCACGCGCGGCCGTGAATGCGAGACACAGCGTACCGGCAATCACGTTTGACAGGCGAATCATGGATCAACCCTGGTGCGATCGAACGTCATGCGACTAATCCTGCTCCGAAGTGTGGTGGTCGCAATAGTTGCGCTGGCAACGTGGATATTGGCTGGAGCCAAGATCGCGATGTTGCTCGACAAACTTGGCACCGTTGCCGACTTACCGTTGCCGACCGGCAACTACGAGTTGAGCGCGACGCAATTCGTTATCGGCCCCAGACGTTGGATACTCGACGATCAGGTAGCGATCACCAACGATGCGCGCGGACGCATGACGCTTTCACGCGATGGCCGAACATTTTCGTTTGGAGCAGTCACTGGCGGTCGCGGCGAAGAGCCGGGGTCGTACTTTCTCTTTCAACCCGATCCGAGCGACAGTATATTGTTTGTGCGGCGTCGGAGCGGCCTTGCATGGCCCATTCCATTTCGCTTCAGCATCATGGGTGTGTCGCAACCCACCTGGCAGCGTCATTCGTACCGCACGTTGGTTTGGCGCAAGAGATCCGGCGCAACAATCACCATGGTGTGGCGCGATCTGCAATCGTTCTTTGCGCGTTCCGGCTGGGCTGATGGTAACCTGGAGTTCGTACCGACTGTCGCGATCTCCGCGAGCCCGCATGAAGCAACGATCGCACAATATCTGCTCACCACGAAGTCGTGGCGACATGCTGACTACTCGCTTGAGCAGCGCGACGCTGGTGATGACACCACGTGTGATTTCGTTGCGGTGATACATCGGGCGGACGCGAGTGCCAGAAGCCCCGGAAGCGGGAGTTCGCTCGTGCTTTGTATCGACCGAACATCGCGCACCGTGTCGCGAGAGATCGCAGCACAATGAGTGGCCAAAAGATGATTCTGCTGAAAACGACATTTCTTGGTGTACTCATTTTTGCCGACACCAGCGCTGCATCGCCCGTTGCACAGGTCACGCTTCGTGCGCTTTTCTGCTCATCCTCCCACGGTTGGTTTTCGACGCAGTCGGCAACAGCGGCACAGACGCGATGACCGAACGTCGATGTTGACACGTGGACCATTGTACACAATGCACGGAGCCGTGGTGTCGTCAAAAGTGCGCGTGCGATAAGCGCACGCGTAGACACGTTGCATATCGGCTTTGCACTGTCGGGACAGGAATGTCAATCAGAGTGCGCTCAGTACAGGGCCCGGTCCCCTGCCTCGCGAGCCTCGGTGCGCGGGCGACGGCGCGCCCGCCACGGCGCCGGTGTGCCTCGTGGGCCGTTCGG
>JAYUWD010000180.1:0-1810 GCA_043753735.1 Gemmatimonadaceae bacterium | reverse complement strand
TTCCGCGTGGTGACGTTGCCATATCCTCGAGCGGTGATCATGGACGACACGAGACTCCCCGCGAGTTATGCCAATTTTTACATCGCCAATGGCGTGGTCATTGTGCCAACGTTCAACGATGCAGGCGATCGCGTCGCGCTGAACACGCTGGCAGCGTTGATGCCGGCGCATCATGTCGTCGGCATTCACGCCGTAGACCTCGTGTGGGGGCTGGGTACGCTGCACTGTCTGACGCAGCAGCAACCGAGTGCACGCATCGGAGGGAACGCATGACCACTCCCCCGATCGGAGACAACATGACGCCGAGCCTGCCAGAGCCAGAGCTTCCGTCGTGGGCCAAGCGCCGCGCGCCCGGAGGTCAGCTCCCCGAGGGTGATCTCGCGCTGTTCATCGGCCGCAAATGGGAAGGCACCTATCGCCGAAAGTTCGCGCCGTTTCTTGAAGACTCGTCATTTGTGCCAACGTGGAACTGGAGCGCGGCGCTCGCGACGCCATTCTGGTTCTTGTACCGCAAACTCTATCTCGTCTTCTTTGCCTTTTTCATGCTGCCTGGGCTTGCGTTTCGGTGGCTGACCGGATCTGAGACGCTGTTGACGATGCAGAATGTGCAGCAGCCGGAGAATCAGTCGTTGCTGCTCATGAATGTGGCGGTGTACGTGTCGTCGGTGATCGCTGCTGGCGGCACGGCCAACTGGTTTTTGTACCGTCGGGCGCGAGCCGCGACGCGGTTGGTATCAATGCAGCAGCTTCCCCGGTCTGAAGCAACTTCGCTGCTTCAGCGCATTGGCGGGGTCAATCGGGGAGGGACAATTCTTTTTGTGACGCTGTCGCTGGTACTGGGGATTGCCCAAGCGTTTGCGTAATGGCGGCCATGACAAGTCAATGGTTTTTCGTTGGTGGTGTCGGACGACAACTTCGCGGAGCGGTGACGCAATTTCGCTCCGGATTGTTGTTCTGCGATGACTGACGCGGAGTTGGTCGCCCGGACGCGCGGTGGAGACGCCGATGCGTTCGGGGTTTTGGTGTCACGTTACTACGAAGCTTGTCGTCGATTTTCCTATCACATGCTGGGGGATCGGTCGGATGCGGAAGACGTGGTTCAGGAGACGCTCATGCGAGCGTACCGGGCGATCGCTCGGTACGACGAGCGCGACCAGTTCCGCGGCTGGCTGTTCCGGATCCTGACCAACCAATGCCGCAACGCGATCACCGCACGCGGGCGCCGTACGCGTCGGTTTGTGCAAGATGAAGTGGCCATCGAACAGGCGCATGCACCTGCGGCGGGGCTGCAATTAGGAACGGAACACGTTGCTCTTGCCCGTGCCATCGCCCAGCTCGACTCGCTGCAACGCGAGGCCATTCTCCTCAAATACGCTGAAGGACTGGAGTACACGGAAATGTCTGCGATTACCGGTGTCGGCGAATCAGCCCTCAAAATGCGCGTCAAGCGCGGTAGTGAGCGGCTGCGCGTCATTCTGGGATCGCGCGATGAGTGAAAACGAGAGTGCCCCCCAATGACTGACAACACGCTCACTTTTCCAACTCCGGACGAAGACGAAGTGCTGGCGGCGCAAATCGCCGCCATGTACGCCGCCACGCCAGCTGCGGAAGCTGGGGCCGCCGACCGCGTCGCGCGCACCGTCCTCGCCAACTCAATGCACACGGCGTCGCGGAGCGCACTTGGTGTGCTCCGTCCGCGCTGGTGGTGGGGGGCCGTCGCCGCCACGCTTCTCGTTTCGGTCACCCTGCGTCCGTGGCGGGTGGTGAGCCGCATGGTTGGCGCGGGAGCGAGCGTGAACGCGGTGAGCAA
>JAYUWD010000179.1:0-5728 GCA_043753735.1 Gemmatimonadaceae bacterium | reverse complement strand
GAAAGCCGCTCACGTTCACCCGACCATTCAGATTCTGCACGTCGAGAAATGTGATGAGCTGCGTTCGACCCACAGTCCATCGCCGATCGAGTCTCCCGTCCACAGCAATAAAGGTTGGAAGCCGTTCGCGATTGTAGCGCGAGTAATCGACCGTTCCGGCGTTGACCCCCTGTGCCACAAAAGGCGTGTAGGGCAGCCCGGTGGAGGTGCGTAGCCGGCTACTCACCTCCCACTTCGCGTTCGGACGCCAGCCCGCAACGACGTTGGCGATGACCGGTGAATCGAAGGCCCCACGGGTGGTTGTTCGATCGAGCGCCGTGAACCGCACATTGGACACGCTCACACTCGCCAGCCCGTACACCGGCAGGGCGCCCAGCTTTTTCTGGAGCAGCGCTTCTGCGCCGACTACGCGCCCGGTGCCCGATCCGACCAATGGCTCGAGACCGAAAGGAATATCCGTGGTGACGTCATCAAATCCGGCTGGCTGCAAAACAGCGTTGGGGCGGAAGACTCGCGCCGGATAGTTCGCATATCGCTTCGCATACGCCTCCAGCTGCCACCGCCACTCTGTGCCGACCAATCGCTGCAACCCCAACACGATCTGATCAGCGCGCAGGGGTTTGAGTGTGCGCACGTTTGCCGCATCACCGACCAACCAGATCGACGATGGTGACTGCCAATACCGCCCGACGCTCAACGTCAGGGTGGTAGGGTCATCGAGTGACAGCGCAGCGCTCGCGCGCGGCGCCACGACGGCGCGGTTCAGCAGGGCGTAATAGTCAGCACGGAGGCCCGCCGTCATGCGGAGCGCGCGAGTGGCCTGCACCGATGCTTGCGCATAGGTCGCATTGCGCCATGCGGAAAAAGCCGTATCGACACGGAGCGCTCGCGGAACGCCGAACTGGTCCAGCCGTGCAAAGCCGGGCAATCGGATATCGTAGCGCAGGCGATCGGCGTACTTGGCGATGTTCCCGACGTCAAGTTCCACTCGCGGCGTGAGTTGCCAGGTCAGATGAGTACGAAGCGAGTTCTCACCTTCGGTACTATTGGCGTTGAAGATCGGGGTAGGCGGCGACAGAGAATCGAATTGCGCGGTCGCGTAGCGCGTCCAGGTGCGGCCGAGTGTCGTTGTCGCAACGCCGGATGCAAAGAGCCGCTTCCACGTGAGCCCGGCGAAGTACTGATCCTGCGACGTGCCAAGAATCCTGCTGTTGTCGACGCGATTATCGGATTTGTCATTATTGAACCGAACGTCGTCGAGCGCGCCCACGACAAGCAACGACACCACGTCTCTGCGGGTCGGTCGCCACGTCGTTTTGAAGGTCGCATCGGTGTACGTCGGGATGAATGCGACGCCGAGTGCCTTGAATAGGAGATCGAGATAGCTGCGACGCACGTTGAGCAGGAACGACGCATCCTTGCCGATCGGTCCTTCGAGTATGGCACCGTATTGCGACGCCGCAAGATTCACTTCGCCAGACAGGCGCTCACGGTTGCCGTCGCGCAGCGTCAGGTTCGTCACCGACGAAACGCGATCGCCGTAGCGCACTCCGAAGCCGCCGGTGGAAAGCGCGACATTGTCTATGAAACGGATGTTGAGCAACGAGATCGGGCCGCCGGTCGTACCCTGCGTACCGAAGTGATTGATGTTGGGCACTTCGATGTTGTCCACGACGAATAGATTCTCGAACGACGCCCCACCGCGCACGAACAGGTCGTTGCGACCGCCCGTTGTCGAAGCAACACCTGGGGCGATCGAGATAGCCTGCACCACATCCTCGAGGGCGCCAGGGGTGCGGCGTAACTCTTCCGCCGAAAGTCCGATGGTCGAAAGGGGAGTGGCCGCGGGCGCCTGAGCTGTGAACGCTTGTGGTCGCACCTGCACTGACGCGAGTTCCACAGTTGCCTTGACCAGAGCGATCGAAACGACAACTGGCTTGCCGGCGCTCACGGCGACATCTGTTTTGATGAGCGGCGCGTACCCCAACCGGCGCACCTCGAGACGTACGATCCCGGGGCGGACTTCTCGAAGGGTGAATCGTCCGGCATCATCGGATTGGGCAACGCGCTCGTCACCGCTCACGCGGATCGCGGCGCCAGCTATGGGCGCTTCGGTGACAGCGTCGTAGATACGCCCGGAAATGACGCCTCGCTCCTGCACGCGCTGCCCGTTCGGCGGTTGCGTCGTGATCTGATTGGTCGCGGGAGCTTCCAGCAGGAGGGGTGCGTTCAAGCCAGTGGCAAGACCCACGACGGCGCACATAGCTGCGATCAATGTCGACATACCCAAATGTTAACTGCCCATTGAACGAGCTCCCTAGCGGGCACCACAATTGTTACCCGCCAGGACTCCCGCCTCGACTACTGCACTGGCTTGGCGTCCGACGTCTGCTGATGTGCTTCAACGAACCACAACCACTGATCGGTGCCGCGAGTGACCTCTGTCATGAGGTCGGCCGTGCACTTGTCGTCGAGTTCATCGGTTGCCTCGATCGCCATGCGGGCCACACGACCGAAGGCGGCGAGTGAATCCGATAGCGCGGCAACATGCTGCTCACCCGTGCGCAGTCGCGAGGGGTAGTCGGGAAGCGTGGTTCGCGCGGCGATCATGCGGGCCGTTCCATCCGCGACACCACCCAGCTGCACGACGCGTTCAGCGATCAGGTCCACATACTCTTCGATCGCTTCGTTCACCTTGTCAAAGAGCTCGTGCAAGGCGATAAACTGCGGTCCTTTCACGTTCCAGTGCGCCTGTTTGCAATGCGTCTGCAAGTCGATGCAGTCGGCAAGCCGCGCATTGAGCAACGTGACGACCTCGGTGCGAGTGTCTTCGGGGAGGTCATTCTTTGTAGCGAAAAGCACATCGGTGACAATGTGTTCGGCGTCTGCCCGATTGTCCGGGCGAGCGTTTCCCTTTTCCGACAAAGCTGCCGTTTTGTTTTTGGCTTTTGACTTGCGGTTGGTTTTCGCGCTTGACATGAACTTCCTCTCAATAGGCACGGGACGATGACCGCAGCGAGCGGTCGGCGGGTCTAATGATTATTGAAGCAAGATATGAGCCCAACCAGCTTCGCTCGGGGGCGGCGCATGTCTACCTTTACGATATATGCACGCCGCGATGAACGCGGTGTGGCACGATCGTTCTTCAGCATATCGCCATGAGCCTCCTCCCGATTCCAGTCGTCCCGGAAGAACAGCTTCAGGATGAATTCGCCACTCAGGAGTTCGTACTCCTATACAAGCACAGCCCGCTCTGCGGATTATGCGACATTGCCATCGCGGAGGTCAACGCGTTTGTCGAGGCAAACCCCGACGTTCCCGTGTGGATGGTCGACGTCATCAGCCAACGGCCGCTTTCACAGCGCCTCGAAACAATGCTGGGCGTGCGGCACGAATCGCCGCAGGTGATCATGGTGCGTCGTGGCGAGCCGGTCTGGAACGGCTCCCACCGCCGCGTCACCCGCACCCGCCTCGAAGCAGCCATTGCTGCGCTCCCTTGATCCGACTGCTCGAGATGTGGTAGGCCAAACCATCCGAACGACGTAGTGATCAAGTGCGTAGAGCTGCAACGGCAGGACACGTTGACAGGCGGCCTCCCGGGAAGCCTAGTTATTGCGAACCATGTTCGATCCGCACGCGGCCACCGCGTGGGAGACCTGCGGCGAGATGGCCGCTCCCTTTCGATTCCTTGAAGAGTATGCAAGCGTTTTCTCAGTCTCTCCGTCGCGGTCAGCCAGTGCGACTCGCCATCGCTCTCCTTTCCGGTGCCGTGCTCGCACTCGGTGCCTGTTCCTCGGACTCGACCGAGCCAGCCAGCTCCGTGGTGAGCATTGCGGTCACTCCGCGTTTGAGCAACATGGTGATTGGCGGTACCCAGCAGCTCGCAGCTCAGGCACTCGATGTGGCTGGCAATCAGGTCGCGGGCAAAACGATCACGTGGGTATCCTCAGAGCCGAGCGTTGCAACTGTTTCGGCCAGCGGTCTCGTGACGAGCGTCGGAGCTGGCAGCACCGCCATTCAGGCGAGCGCTGAAAACTTTTCGGGCTTTGCGTCGATCTCGGTCACTGCCCCGGTCGCGAACGTCGTAATCACGGGTAACGCCGGCGTCATTCCAGTTGGCCTGACGCAGCAGCTCACGGCGAATTTTCGCGACGCCGGCGGCAACGCGGTGTTCCTCCGTTCGGTAACCTGGACCAGCTCTGCGCCCACCATTGCGACTGTGTCGAGCTCGGGGCTCGTGACTGGTGTCACGGCGGGCACCGCTACGATCACCGCGACCAGCGAGGGACGCACTGGCACCGCCACGGTGACGACGGCGATCATCTTCCCAGTCGCCACGGTGACGTTGTCGCCGGTCGTCGTCCCGATTATCCAGGGGGGCACGCAGCAGTTGACCGCGACGTTGCGTGACGGTTCCGGGAACGCATTGACCGATCGCACGATCACCTGGACGTCGTCGAACGCGACGGTTGCAACGGTGAACGGCACAGGGTTGGTCACTACCGTGGGAAGTGGCACGACCACGATCACCGCAGCTAGCGAAGGCAGGAGTGGCACGTCGGTGATCTGGTCGTTGTCGGGGCTGACCAATTCGATTACTGCCACAGCCGCGTCAGCGATCAATACGTCGGCGTTCTATTACGTGAACGTCCCGGCAGGGACGACACGCCTCGTCGTCAGCAGCACCGGCGGCACAGGTGATCCGGACATGTACCTGTACCGTCCGGGGGCTACGCCGGCGTCCAAAGGCACCGCCGCATGTTCCTCGGAGGCGGATGGGCCTGTGGAATCGTGCACCATCACGGCTCCTGCGGCGGGTCTCTGGATGATCGAACTGTTCGCCTATGCGACATTCGCCGGCACCACTCTTCGCGCAGTGACGACGCCGTAACCTCACGCGAGGATTGCACGTTGTGACCGGAAGCAACGGATCACATCATCGTACGCGCTACAACGAACGGGATCGTCTTCACTGACGGTCCCGTTCCCGTTTTCGCGTCTATCTTCCGCACATGAAGCTTGCCCAATACATCGCCAGACTCGGCTACGGCAGTCGACGGGAAGTCAACTATCTGTTCGACAAGCGACGAATCACGCACGTGGACGGTCGAACGTTGAAAGAGAAGGACGATGCGACGCATGACGAAATTCGCGTCGACGGAGCTCCGCTTGATCCGCCGCCCGGCGTGCTGCTCATGATGCACAAGCCGGTCGGCTACGTCTGCTCGACCAAGGACACGAGTCCGTTGGTGTACGAGTTGCTCCCCGAACGATTCCGTTTTCGCACACCGATCATTGCGCCGATCGGGCGATTGGATCTCGATACATCCGGGTTGCTGCTGCTTACCGACGATGGTCAAATCAATCATCGGATTTCGTCGCCGCGCACGCATCTGGCCAAAACGTACGAGGCCCGACTTACCAGCGACTTGCGCGGTGATGAAGTCGAGCTGTTTGCGAGTGGAATGCTCTCGCTGGAGCGTGAAGCCGAAGCGTTGTTGCCCGCGGCGCTCGAGATCACCGATGCGCGCACGGTGCGCCTGACACTTACCGAAGGTCGCTACCATCAGGTGCGGCGCATGTTTGCCGCCGTCGGCAATCACGTTGTGGCGCTGCATCGCAGCGCGATTGGATCGCTCACGCTGAACGATCTTGCATCGGGAACATGGCGTGTCTTGAACGAAGACGAACGCGCGATGCTCAATCCACCTCGCGAAGGGATGAGCGC
>JAYUWD010000178.1:0-5738 GCA_043753735.1 Gemmatimonadaceae bacterium | reverse complement strand
GCTCGAGTTCACGCACGATCTCTTCGAGACGGACCAGATTCTGCTCGAACGTCATGCATTCTCCGTTCGTGGATAGGTGGGCACGCCTTCCGGTAACGCACGATTCTCGCCGGCCTCGGCCTGCACTATACCGTCCCGGAGCCAAAGATCGAACATCATCCCGGGCGCGAAGTCGTCCTTCCCGTTCAAAGTAGCGCCCACAGGCGAACGCGCCACCGCGAAGCCTCGCGCCAAGGTCGCCAGCGGCGAGAGTGCGTCCAGTCGACCCGCCACCGATTCGAGGCGCGCGCGTCGACGTTCGATCACGCGTCCGCCCGCCAATGACAGCCGCTTTTGCAGCTGCGCCAGCGACGCAACAGCGCGGTCTTCCCGACGCTTGCCGGCAGCGGCGAGACGCTTCGCGAGCGTGTCGACGCGCGCAATCGTCTCACGACGTGACGGTACCGCCAACTCCGCAGCGGCCGACGGTGTGGCTGCGCGTACGTCGGCAACCAGATCGCAAATGGTTATGTCGACTTCGTGGCCCACCGCAGAGATGGTCGGAATTGGGCAGGCAGCCAGTGCGCGGGCGACTCCTTCGTCGTTAAACGCCCAGAGGTCCTCACGCGCCCCACCGCCGCGGCCAATGATCAACAGGTCTGCGTCGTTCCACCGGGAGACCCGACCGATCGCCGCGATCAAGGACTCAGGGGCGCCCTCCCCCTGCACCTTCGCCGGCACGATCACGATCTCGACTTCCGCACTGCGCGCGCGCGCGACGGTGATGATATCGTGCATCGCCGCGCCATCCGGGCTCGTGATCACCGCAATTCGACGAGGAAACGGAGGGAGCGCGCGTTTACGCCCTGGATCGAGCAGCCCGTCTTTCTCCAGGCGTTGACGCGTGAGTTCAAGCGCCTTTCGCCACAATCCATCGCCTTCCGCCTCGATGGCCTTGACCGAGAATTGCAGGTCACCGCGCACGGGCCAGACGGTCATCTGGCCGAGGGCGAGCAGCTGCATTCCGTCGTCAGGTGGGGCCGGAATGCGTCGCTGTTGCGAACTCCACACTACACACTTCACCTGCGCTTCGGCGTCACGCAGCGCGAAGTACCAGTGTCCGTTCCGATGCGCTTTGAAGTCGGTAACTTCACCGCGCACCCACAGCGGCGGGAACGCGCCTTCGATCAGATCCTTGGCCGCGGTCGTGAGCGTATGCACGGCGATCGCCGCTTCCGGGGTGCTCCCCGGCGCGGCATCAGACGCCGGTGGCCCGTAGGTACTTGTGCGACGGCCGGCCACGATCGCTCAGCCTTGGGCGCGCTGCGAGTGCGCCGGGTGCGCGTGCGACTGGTGCGCACGCATCGGGTGCGCAAGGGTCCGTTCAGCAGCGCGCACGGTGTTCCTGAGCAGCATCGCGATCGTCATCGGGCCAACACCACCCGGAACCGGCGTAATTCTGGACGCCACTTCGGCGGCACTTTCGAAATGCACATCGCCGCAAAGTCGAGTGCCCTTTGCGCGCGATGCATCCTTGACCTGGTTCATGCCCACATCTATCACGACGGCCCCCGGCTTGATCATGTCGCCAGTGATCATCTCCGCGCGACCAATGGCCGCAATCAGGATGTCCGCTCGCAGCGTGTGGGCTCGGAGATCGCGAGTTCGGCTATGGCACACCGTCACTGTCGCATCTGCCCCGGCCCGCCCTTGTACAAGCAGCGCGGCCATGGGTTTACCGACAATGTTGCTGCGTCCAATGATGACCGCTTCCGCGCCACGCGTCTCGACGCCGCTGCGAACCAACAGCTCGATGATGCCGGCCGGCGTGCACGACACGAATCCGTCTGTTTGACCGATCAGCAACTTGCCGACGTTCACGGGATGAAACCCGTCGACATCCTTCTCGGGGAGAATCGAGCGAATGACGACGTCCGGATCGATCTGTTTGGGTAACGGCATCTGGACAAGAATGCCGTGCACGGCAGCGTCCGCATTCAGTCGCTCGACCAGCGCGAGCAGATCTGCCTGCGACGTGGATGCCGAGAGACGGATCGTTTCGCCTGCCATGCCAACAGCGCGCGATGCCTTCTCCTTCGCACCAACATAGGTGGCACTCGCCGCGTCGTCGCCGACCAGCACTACCGTGAGCCCGGGCACGACTCCGCGCGAAGCAAGCAAAGCCGTGTCGTGCGCGACTTCCGCGCGAATTGTTTCTGCAATCACTTTCCCGTCGATCAACTCAGCGCGCAAAATCCACCGCCCGACTCTCGCGAATCACCACAACCTTGATCTGCCCGGGGTATTGCAACTCCGATTCGATCCGGCGAGCGATTTCCTCCGAGAGTGTCGTCATGCGGGCATCGTCCACCTGTTCAGGCGTTACGACAACACGCACTTCACGTCCAGCCTGGATCGCGAACACACGTTCGACGCCCCGATAGCTTGAGGCAATCTTTTCCAGCCCCTCGAGGCGCTTCACGTACGTCTCGAACGCCTCGCGCCGCGCGCCGGGGCGCGAGCCGGAAATGCTGTCGGCGGCCTGCACGAGTACCGATACCTCGCTTTCATGCGGTACATCGTCGTGGTGCGCCGCGATGCAATTCACCACCAGCGGATTCTCGCCGTATTTGGTCGCCACTTCGACGCCGAGTTGGACGTGCGTGCCTTCATGTTCGTGGGTGAGCACCTTGCCGACGTCATGCAACAGGGCGCCCCGCTTGGCCAATGCGACATCGAGTCCAAGCTCAGCGGCCATCATGCCAGCCAGCCAGGCAACTTCCTTGGAATGATTCAGAATGTTCTGCCCGTAGCTCGTCCGCCAACGCATGCGGCCAATGAGCTTGATCAACTCCGGGTGTAATCCGGCCACGCCTACTTCATACGCGGCTTGCTCGCCCGTTTCGACGATCGCCACTTCCACTTCCTTGCGCGCCTTGGCGACCACTTCTTCGATCCGCCCCGGATGGATGCGTCCGTCGCTTACCAGTTTCTCGAGGGCCAGCCGTGCCGTCTCGCGCCGGACCGGATCAAAACAGGATACGACCACCGTGTCGGGCGTGTCGTCGATGATGACGTCCACTCCGGTGGCCAACTCAAACGCTCGGATGTTCCGCCCTTCGCGGCCGATGATGCGCCCCTTCATCTCATCATTCGGCAACGACACCGCAGACACCGTCGTCTCAGCGGTCGTTTCGGCAGCCACACGCTGAACCGCCAACGCGACGATTTTTTTTGCCTCGCGCTCCGCATTGCGCTTTGCGCTTTCGCGAATTTCGCGCAGACGACTCGACGCGTCGGCGAGCGCCGAGTCCTCAAGACGCCGCATCAGTTCCGCCTTCGCTGCTTCGGCGGTCAGCCCCGCCAACAGCTCCAGTCGATGCCGTTCGTCTTCGACGAGCTTTTCCAGCTCCTGTTCGCGCTGCCCTGAGCGCGCCTCACGCTTCGCAATCTCGCCCGAACGCCGCTGCATATCCTGTTCGCGCGTTTCAATCGATTCCCGCGCCCGATCCAGCTGCACTTCACGATCGAGCACACGCTTCTCTTCACGCTCGATATCCCCGCGTCGCGCGCGGACCTCCTGCTCGATCGTTTCGCGAAGCTCGAGAATTTCCTCTTTTCCCGCCACAACCGCACCTTTGCGAAGCGTTTCCGCCTCACGTCGTGCCTCATCCACGATCCGCGCAGCGGTCTCGTCTGCCGTGGACTTTGCGCGCCGCTGCTTCTCAAGCTCGTCCTTTCGTTCTTTCCCTTTACCGGCAAAGAACGACACGACAGCCGAGATCAGTCCCAGGGCGCCTATGAGCGCGGGGAGAAAATCAACCATCGGGATCTATACTCCACCGCGGCAGGCGCGGATTCGATGTCCGACTCATCAGATAGCGCAACAATACCCGTGACTCACCTGTGACTGAGCGGTGATCCACGGGTCTGGCACTTACTGCACCTTGGGTGAGGAACGTACGGAAATGCTTGCTACGCCGCAACCTGCGGGGTCTTCCAACCAATCCAGATCACCCCGGGACGCTGTCGTCGCCGCGCTTGGCCGGAGGAAGCAACGGCCGAATGTCGGACGCCAACTGCTTGATCTCGCCGGTCAGCGACGCTATCGCCGCACGCTCGCGAAACAGCTCGTCGGTGATCTGAAGCGCGGCCAAAATTGCCGCCTTATGGGTCTCGATCGTCGCCCCAGCTGTCAAGATGGCACGGATCGTCCGATCCACATGGTCCGCCACGCTTTGCGTATGCTGCGCCGATGCTTCCGTCCGCAGCGTGTACTCCTCGCCGACAATTTTCACGCGGACGACACTCTTGCTCTCCATCATCCCATCCATCATACCGTCCATGGGCGCATCTCCTCCGCCCTTCATTTTTCGCCCCCCCCGCCTTGGCCAAGCTGCTGTCGGAGAAAACGCACGCGCTCAACCAGCTGCGTCGTCCGTTCACGCGCTTCGACCAACAGAGTACGGAGCTCTTCGTTGTCACGGACGAGTTCGGGGTCTGACGGCGTTGCGCTAATCGCATTAGCTGGCGCGCCACCAGCCACGGAGGCCCTCGGCGCAACCGCAGCAGCGGCAGCCGCGGCCGCGGTTGCCATTGAGGCGTGTGCATCCGCTTCATCCGCTGCAGCGCGCGCCTCAGCCGCTTCCGACTGGGCACGCTTTGCGGTGTCCGTCCACTTCACCACCGCGGCCTGTGCATTGCTCAACGACGAGCTCGCAGTGGCTAGCAGCAGCTCGAGGTCACGCGATCGTGACTCAGCGGCCATGGCACGTCGGCGATAGCCAGACAGCTGGTCGCTGAGGTTGCGGACCAGCGTGTCGAGTTCGCGAAACGCGACAACTTCAGGACGCACGAGGTCTGATTCCAAGTTCCTTCTCTAGTGTTTCGAGCAGACGGGCGCGGCGTCCGTCAATTTCCTTGTCCCGGAGCGTGCGCTCGGGGTGACGGAACGTCAACCGCCAGGCGAGGCTGCGATACCCAACAGGAATTCCGGCACCTCGGAACTCGTCAAAAAGCGCCACGTTCTCCAACAACTCGCCGCCGGCGATCTGCAACGCACTTGCAACCGTTCCGGCGGTAGTGCCATCTGGAACCAGCAGCGCGAGATCGAACTCGGCGGCAGGCTGCACCGGCAGCGGCCGGACCCGAATCCCCGAAGAGGGCACCGCTCCCCGCTCCACCGTCGTCACGTGCGCATGCGCTCCCGGGGGGGCAATGTCAGCCGAGGAAATCACCCCGAGCGTGACTTCGATGCCAAACGTGGCTTCGGCCCACAACGGTCGGTCGAGCGCGACGAGAACAATCCGACCGACGTGACCAACACCGTCGACGTGCAATGTCCAAAGCGTCTCGCCTTCGCCCGCTTGTAACGTGTGCGATACGCCGGGAAAAGCTGCGGCGAGAAGTCGCAATGCAATCTCCTTCGCGTCCCACACATCGAAGGCCGGCGGCTGCGGTTCGGTGAAGTGCGCCGGACGTCGCGCACCCATGAGCAAGGCCGCAACACGCACTTCTTCGCGGGGCAGACGATCCGATGTCGGAACGAATGCATTGCCAACTTCGAACAGTCGCACATTGCCTTGCATGCGCGACAGGTTGTACTCCGCGCGACGAGCGAGCGTATCAAGCAACGATGCGCGCAAATACGGTTCATGGTCGGCGAGCGGATTCAGGACGCGCGGCGACGTCTCGTCACCGCTCGAGGTGAAGGGCATCGGCCGGGTTTCTGAAAGTCCCAGCGCAACGAGCGTATCGCG
>JAYUWD010000177.1:0-5774 GCA_043753735.1 Gemmatimonadaceae bacterium | reverse complement strand
GATCCTGCGGGAAGCGATAGGTCGAACGTGCTTCACGCCGCTCGACAACGCGCGCAACGGCCGGTGACGTCACGGCAAAGAAATACACGCCGAAGCAGGCGGTCACGATGTACGCCCAGAACTGACCTTCGTTCTGCGCCTGCCAAGCCTGAACGACCGCCCACACCATTGCCATGTACACCAGGAAAAGCAGTACAATGTACGGTGCTGCCTGGGACAGCGCGGTGGCGGGTGCGCGCGACTTGGGTGTCACCTGAAACGTCGCATTCTTCTCGAAATAGCCGGACGCGGCCGTCAACGTCGCGTGAATCTTCACGAAGTTGTACCGCTCCATGAGAAAAGGCGTACGCCAGTTTCCTGCGAGAATGCTTGTCGCCGTCAGATTTGCCGCGAGGAATGGCAAGTAGTGTACAGCAAACGCCAGCGGATCACTCAGCAGCGGGAAGATGCCGGTAAGCGATGCAAAGACAACGGTGATCACGCTGAACAACCGTACCCAGCTGAAAATCACGTTGTACTCGTACGAAGCGAGATAGCAGAAGCGCTGGCCGAGTGTGAGACCACGGCCAAAGATCGGACGCTCGAGCCGCATCACTTGCGTTGAGCCAATGCCCCAACGTCGCCATTGCGCAGCGTATCCGGCGAATGTTTGCGCGGCGAGTCCACGCGCCAGACTGCGATTGAAATACAACACCCGCCAACCGCGCTTCTGAAGTCGGATGCCAGTGTGCAGATCTTCCGTGATCGTGCCGGTCGCAAAGCCACCGATATCGTCAAGGGCCGAACGACGTAGCATCGCCGGGCTCCCGCAATAGATCGTCGCGTTGAACCCGTCTTTGGCCGGCTGAATCACACTAAAGAACAGCTCCTGCATCTGCCAGCCATTCCGCTGTCGCCAGTCCATTTCGTGCTGAAACGAATCGAGGTTGTAGCAATCCTGATTGGCCTGCACGATCCCGATCTCCTGCGTGCGAAAAAAGCCGATCATCTCGTCGATCAGCTCAGGCACCGGAACGTGGTCCGCATCCAGCGTGACGACAAACTCGGCATTACTGTGCCGCAAACCGTTGTTGAGGTTTCCCGCCTTCGCGTGCGAACGATCGGCGCGACCCAGATAAACGCAACCGAATTCGGCGGCCAGTGCCGCGACGTCCGGGCGATTGCCATCGTCGAGCAACAGCGTGCGATGCGGATACCGGATCGCCACCGCGCACGCCACGGTGTCGCGCAGTAATTCCAGCGGCTCGTTGAACGTCGCGATGAAGACGTCCACCGTGCGATTGTCCAGCGGCTCTGGCACCTTGTAGAAGCGCTGGCCCCAACTCACCACCATCAGACCGACCGTCGAGACGAACGCCATCGACTCGGTCGCGAGAAAAATCAGGAAAAACCAATGCGCAGCGGGGTTGTCGGTTTCCGCTGCGCGCCACCACAGATAACGCACACCTAGCAAAATGGTCGCTATGGTCAACAGGCGCTGCGCCCACACAAGCGTCGGCGGGCGCTTCAGCAGCGCAAGCTCGGACGACGTCGTGGCAACGGACATGTAGATGATGGCGAAGAGAATGGGCGCGACGATCAAACCGACGTTGGAAACATGACGATCGACAACACCAGAGTGGCACGACCGTCACACGCCGGGCGAAGGCGCGCGTTCAGTGATCCGCACCGGGCACTTTGTGTTTGAGCAGTGGCCATTCGCCTCAAGAAACCGTTGACGATCGACGAAAGAAGACAGCGCGCGTCGTGCCCGCTCACTTTTCTCGCGATCCGTCTGCCGTGCTTCTGCTACGTGTGTCCCGGCTACTGCTCGTGTGCGCGGCCGCCTGTGCACCGGGTGAACGGACATTCGCTCCCGGTGGCGAATACTCGCATGGTCTACGCAGCAATCTGACCACCGTAGACAACAGCGTCTACCGTTGGTCTGATCCTGCTGCATGGCCCGACGGGCAGCTGCCGAAAGCAGGCGCAAACGTCCTGATCCCGGCAGGTCGGCACGTGCTGCTCGATACCACACCGCCCGCTGTGCGCCAGATCACCATTACGGGCATTCTGGAATTCTCCGACAATCGGGATCTCGCGCTTTCCGCACAAGCGATCGATGTGCAGGGCATGCTGGTGATCGGAACCGCCGCACATCGGCACCAGCATCGCGCGGTCATCACCTTGCTCGGCACTGCCGCAGATAACGCGCAGTTCGGAGCCGGCGCCAAGGGCATCATCGTTACCGGAGGCACCGTTGAACTTCACGGTACGCAAGTGGTTTCCTGGACCCGACTCAACGCACACGCGCGTGCCGGCGAGTCGACGATCCAACTGGAACGCGAACCGGCTTGGCATCGCGGTGATCGCATCGCGATCAGCGCAACCGGCTACGATCCGGCCGATGCCGAGGACGCGGTCGTGAGCTCCGTGGACGGAACGACCGTGCATCTCGACCGCGCACTCAAGCACTCCCATTGGGGTGAATTGCAGACAATTGCCGGGCACGCGCTCGACGAACGCGCGGAAGTCGCGCTCCTCACACGCAATGTCGTTATTCAAGGCGACTCAACGTCGTCCGCCCATGGTTATGGCGCGCACGTCATGATCCATCCGGGAAGCAGCGCGCACATCGAAGGGGTGGAATTCCATCGGGTAGGCCAACGCGGTGCAATCGGGCGGTATCCGCTGCACTGGCACCTCGCCAAGGACACGGAAGGGCATTACGCGCGTGACAATTCGGTGTGGGAAAGCTTCAACCGTTGCATGACGATCCACGGTACCAACGGAGTGACGCTCGAACGCAACGTTTGCTACGATCATGCCGGACACGGCTTCTTCCTGGAGGACGGCATCGAGCGTGGCAACGTGCTCGCGGGGAATCTCGGCTTCGGGACGCATGCGCCTGCCGCCGACTCACGCCTGCTCCCCTCGGACGAACGCCCGGCAACGTTCTGGATCACGAACCCGGACAACGATCTGCACGATAACGTCGCAGCGGGTTCCGAAGGGTTCGGCATCTGGTACTCCCTCCCCGAGTTCCCAACCGGACTTTCTGCAACGCGCAGCGTGACGCCAAGACATCTCCCGCTTCGCAATTTCGACCACAATACCACGCACTCGAACATCAAGAGTGGACTCTGGGTCGACGACGCAGTGGACGCGCAGGGGGAACTCAATATCGCGTGGTATGAGCCGCAGGCTGACCCAGTTTCCGGAATGGCGCGCGCCGCCAATTTCAAAAGGCTTGTTGCCTACAAGAACCAGGCACTGGGCGCGTGGTTTCGCGGCAGCAATCTTCGACTGGTGGACGCGATCCTTGCCGACAACATGTCAGGCGCTGCGTTCGCTGCGTCCGAAAGCACACTCGAAGGCGCGTTCGTCGTTGGGGTGAGCGACAACGGTGGCGTGAATCCGCGCGCATGGGCACCAGTGCGAGGCTTCTGGTTCTACGATGGGCCTGTCGGCGTCACCCAAAGTCTGTTTGCGAACTTCGACGCACGCGCCGGCATCGATGCTAGCGCACTGGGCTTCCATCCCGTGAATCCATGGCCGATCAGCGCTGAGAACTGGCTCGAAAAAACGACGTTCGTTGACGCGATGCCCATTGCATTCGACGCCGTCGCGGCCGCATTTGACGCGACGAAATCGGCAGTGCTGGTCGATCGGGACGGTTCACTGGGTGGCGCACCGCACTCGGTGTTCGTACCCGACGCACCGCTGCTGCGTGAAGGATGCGAGTTCCGCAGTACGTGGCGGGCGTGGTCGTGTGCAGCGCCGGTCACGCAACTCATGCTGAGAACGGATGTGCATCTGATAGAAGGCGTCGCGGTTCAACGGGTCGGCGAAGCCGCTACGCAGGTGCGGGTGTCACCCGTGCGTTACGACTCCAGCTTCACGACGCTCACCGTGCCACTTGGCGTCCGCATCGAGGCACGCACGCCTCGACTTTCACCTCAGCACTTGTCTCTGTCCACAAGCAAAATCGACGGTGCATCGGTACTCGATATTTCGGTGCCTGCATTCCGAGCCGATGCGCACATCTCGCAACGTGGACGCGTACTGGAATTCGTCCAAAGCGCCGCGCTTGAGAGCTGCGTCGACTGCTACGGCAGCGACGGTGAAACCGGCTTCCTCCGCCTTCGTCTGCGCGCGGACGCGGCCTCGCATACCATCGTCGTCAACATCAGTCCCGTCGGCTCGGCGGCTTCGAGCCGCACCACACCGTCTACTCAGCGAGCGCCAGAAGAGCGCGCCAGTTCGGTGTTGAAGTACGGCAGCAGAGCGTTGAGCGCGAGGATGTAGTCGTCGACGGCGAGCTGCGGCGCGGTTCGAATGCGCACGTTATGCCGGCAACTGTTCTTCTTAGACGACGCGATGTCGGCTTGCATCACCTTAAGCAGTGTATCCAGCGAGCCGGTGGTGCCACGCGTGGTGTAGCGGTTTGCGCCCACAATCAGCACTTCCGCGACCGACCCGGTGTCGACCTTGAGCTCGATGCACGTCGGCGTCTGCCGGGATCGTCCAGGGCCTGCGCCACCCGAACCAGTACCGCTACCGATGCCGATTCCCGAGCCGACGGTACGGCTGGGGCGCGGCGACCCAGAGCCGCCTCCCATGCCGACACCCTCGCCGATCCCGCTCCCTGGTGCGCCAGGCGATCCCGGAGATCCGGCGGATCCGAGTCCTCCAGCCGGAATACCATTCGCTGTAGGAGGAACCTGCGCGGCCGCGAGCGCGCGCAAGACGGCCATCGTGTCACGTGGTGTGGTAGTGGCCGCAATCATCGCCGCAGCTATTCGCGCGTCGGGGTTTCCTGCCGCGCCCGCCGCCGCAGCAACGCGCGCCTCCGTGGCTCTGCTCGTAGAGTCTACGGTCGCCACCCGGGTGGGAGCGATCACCTGCGACACAGACGGCGCGACGGCGTCGAGCTGACGTCTCGCAGAATCGGCTTGTTGATTTGCCGCCGTGAGCGCAGCCGTTGTCTGGGTGCGCGAAAGCTGTGCAAGGGCGATCTCGCGTTCGACGGTGGTCAAGCGTGCCGCAACGGCCGGCGTGGATGGACGCGGGGGAACTGCGCGAACCCCACTCCCAACCCTACCGGGGACGGGGCCAAGACTTAGTGCGCTCAGCGAATCTCTTTCCCGCTGGAGGCGTGCAAGTTTCGACGCCAGCGTACTGTCACGCGCAAATGCGGCGCGCATCGCACGATCAAGCGAATCCAGCTTACGCGCGAGGGACATCAGCTGCTGAAGCCGCGGGTTGGTACGGCTGGTGGAATCGATCGCCGGGCGCGCGCGCGCTGTTGTCTGAGGCGTGCCGGTGCGCCCCAGCTGATTCAGCCCGAAAAAAAGCAACGCCAGAAACAACCCGAGCTCGGCTTCAGTGAATCCAATGATCGACTGACCGCGATTGACCCTTCGCCGCCGACTTCCGCCGCCCTCTGAGCCGCTCACTCCTCGCTACGCGTCGTGTTGGACGCGCGCCCCTGGCCAAGATATGGCGGATATGGAGGTAAGCTCCCGCTTGGTCCGGCCAGCGGACTACCCGATGGCGAGTTGGCTGAACCCGCCGAACCCGCCGAACCCGCCGAACCCGCCGAACCCGCGGCTACTGCGGGGACCGGGCCGGGCGGCGTATTGATTGGTGACGATGTCGGTGTCGCGAAAGCGGAAGGTCCGGCGTAGGGCAGGGTACGCGCCAGATCGGAGCCGCTGGCCGGGATCGCTGCTACCTCTGGGGTGACCGTCAGTTCAGCCGGGGATGGGCGAGACGCATTTGGGCTGGCCATC
>JAYUWD010000176.1:0-1836 GCA_043753735.1 Gemmatimonadaceae bacterium | reverse complement strand
CTGGACAACAGTGGCAATTTGCCACCCCGCGCGGTCGCCTCGTCATTCTGGGCAAGCGCACCGATCCTACGTGGCGCCCGCCAGACTGGCATTACGCCGAAGTCGCGAAGCGTCACGGACTCAAGCTCAAGCGCCTTTCCTCGAGTGTTCGACTTTCCGACGGTTCACGTCTCGTGATCCGCGACAGTGTCGTCGGCGTGATCAAGCTGGGCGACGCTGCGTTCCTCGCGTTACCGACCGACGAGCACATCGTGTTCGATTCGACGCTGTTCATTCCGCCGACCATGACGCTGAACCGTCATTTGCACAATGAGCTCGGCGCGTATGCACTCGATCTCGGTGACGGGTATATGCTGCACGGCACCTGGGACACGACTACGATCGGATCAGACACCACGCACGGGTGCATTCGGCTGGGCGATGACGACCTCGCTTGGGTATACACGTATGTGCCGGTGGGCGTTGCAGTGGTGATTCGATAGGTAAGGAATACCAGAAAGGCACTGGCAAACGTGCAATCGTGGCTGGTTACGCCCCTCGGCCGATTCTATCGCCGCGCTCTACCTCGATCGTACGTCCAACCAGCACCGCCTCCTGCAGTCGGAAAGCAACTCGCTATTCCTGACGAAGGAGCAGATCGGCCAACTGCTCGTGGCAGACAGCCTGTACTGGACGAAGCTTTGTGAAAGCCGCGGGTGGGTGGCGAGCCGGAATCTTGCCTAGTTTTGAATAGTCATCACTCCGACTTCGTGCGTTGCCGTGCCCGTGCGACGCTCGCTGGTTGCGTCCTGTGGAACGACGCTACCAGCTGAACGCGCGCGTTAACCTGCAACAATCTTCAAATCAATCAGGATGCAGCCTCAATATTGCGCGCTCTTAAAATTTTGCGATCCAGCCGTCGGCGCGAGCAGCTTTGCACCGGCTACGGCATCAGCCGCGACCACTGCGCCGTGTCGGTGTACTGCTGGAACGACACAATCCGGTCGCCCTTGAAGCGATAGACGTGGCAGAACGGCGCGTTCAGCTTGGCGCCGTTGTGCTTCATCGTGCCGGTGTAGCAACCAAGCACGATGACGTCCTCACCGCCGTCGACATAACGATCGGGCGCCGCGCTGAAGCCGTCGATGGCGGCGAGCAACCGACCGAATACGCCTTCGCCAATCGCTTGCGCGCCGACGTACGGATTGCGGTCCGCCAGCGGATTCCCATGCGCCTCGTTCCACTGGACGTCAGGCGCCATGGCGCCGAACAGCACCGATGGATCGTTGTTCGCGAAAGCGGCATAGGCCGCCTGAATGGTTTTAATGCTCATCAGTGATTCCGGCGCGGTATGGAAAATCCAAACGGAACGCCTGTGATAACGTCGGTTTGCGCGCCAAACAAGGGTAGCGGCCTGCAGAGCTGCGCGGTTGGGAACTTTTACTTGCTTTTTGGCTTTCTAGCGATGATTACAATTGCCCCGTTATCGAAGCCACTCACGCAGTCGAGGTTAGTCGCAATGCCACGCAGCAAGCAGCGCCGCCGCGCCGCAATCGTCATTCTTGTATCCGCGTTCGTTTCGTTCCTGCTCTCGGTCACGTTGTGGTTCACCGGTCACCATGAGCAGGGCCTCTACGTCGGGCTGTGGGTGCCGTCGATTCTTTCGTTCGGAAGCGTCGCTCTCCTGATCGACCAGGACCGCCATGAATGATGTGACCATGTTCGCGGCCGGGCTGGTAGTCGCAATTCCCGCCGGAATTGTCGTAATCGCCCTCGTGTTTGCAGCAGGCATCGATGAGCGTACGCAGAAAAAACTCAATGAGGTTGGCGAGCTCGCGGAGACCCGCCCACTCTGAT
>JAYUWD010000175.1:0-17405 GCA_043753735.1 Gemmatimonadaceae bacterium | reverse complement strand
GCATTCCGGGATTCGTTGTGATTTCGGTCCACGTGTCACCGGCGTCGGTCGACTTCCACAAACCGCTGCGTCCACCACCGGCTTCCATTCCCCACGGGGAGCGCTGAAACTTCCACATCGACGCGAAAATGATGCGCGGATTGGTCGGATCGAGTGAGATATCTGTGGCGCCGGTGGAGTCGTTGATGAACAGAATCTTCTTCCACGTTGCACCTCCATCCATCGTTCGAAAAACACCGCGATCGGGATTCGGACCAAACGCGTGGCCGATCGCAGCAACATAGGCAATGTCAGGATTTGTGGGGTGAACACGTATGGTCGTGATCTGGTGCGTTTCGTTCAGCCCGAGATGCGTCCACGTCTGTCCGGCATCGGTTGAGCGATAGATGCCCGTGCCGTAGGTGAGATCTTCGCGCAGTTGCGATTCACCAGTGCCTACGTAAATCACATTCGGATCGGAGGGTGCAACGGTGAGTGCGCCCACCGATGAAATGTCCGACTTGCCATCGGTGATGTTGTCCCATGTCTGTCCGGCGTTCACTGTCTTCCAGACGCCACCATTCACGGCACCCATGTAGAACACGAGCGGCCGAGTGGGATCACCTGCGACGGCGTCGACACGCCCCCCACGAAACGGTCCGACGAGGCGCCAACGGAGCGCCTTGAAGTTTCTGTTGGTCGCATTGGGGTCTGTGTATAGCGCCGGGTTGTAGGCGCTCGTACCCGCACTGCTCGTCGCCGGAGCACTCTTGCTCGCGGCCTTCTGCGCCTGCGCCGCGATTGGCATTGGCGCGAATGGCAGCGCCAGCAGCAGTACACTGGCGACTCTGAACTTGAACTCACACCTCACGATTCTCCCCTCATGTCCGTAGCGCAATGGCATCTCAGCTCCCCGGGTTGTATTTCCGCTCGACGTGCTGCTCCACATCCGCCCGATAAAACCACACATCCTTGAACTGACTCTTCGCATACATCTCGGCCTGATCGCGGAAATGCTTCGATGTCGGATCGCCACTCTCGCCACCAGCGAGCAGACTTTTGGCTTTGACCTTCGGTCCAAACTCGACGACCGCGATGAAGCTGTTGCCGCTCTCACCGTACATGCGTTTCGTGTTGCGCGTGACGGCGCCAAATGATGCGAGCGAGCCCCACGTCGCCGACGGAAAGGCAACCGGAATGCTTGGCTTGTTGTCGTCGTACTGCTGCACGATGTCGCCATTGAGTCGCTGGAAGCGATTGATCTCACTCCATGGCGTCTTCCACGTGCCAAAGTCGGCCGCCAGTTTCGCCGAGGCGCGAGCGAGCGCGGCGAGTCGCTCCTGAGCCGTTGACTGCGAGCCGATGTACTCGTCCACCGACAGTCCTTTCGCGCGCGCCAACCCACCGGAGCGTGACATGATGTCCATCGCCCAATAGATCGCCAGCGAGGTGGGCACGGACGTCAACGAGTACCGCTGATCCCAACCGCGCAACGTCGAGATCTGTTCGGTGAGCTTCGACTTGAGCGTATCGGTGTCAGACGTTTGATCGTACGCGCGAATCAGTGCCGGCAGGATCACGTCAAAGCCGGTGAGATACGTATCGTTCGCCGCAGCGATCAATTTGTCGAGTGTGAAATCGCGGCGATTCTGCAGCACACGCACCGCGTGCGGCCCACGCGCATTCTCCGCCTGCGCCGACATGTACTTCGGATAGTCCTGACGACGCGGGCTGCTCGTGCCGGCTGCTTCCCATGGCCAATTATTGGTGTTGAACAACCAGCCACTGTTCGGATTGAAGAGCGTGATCGTTTCCTTCACATCGTGCAACCCCTGCCACTCCGTCTTGGGATCGCTGCCATCCACCGGCTTTGAAAAGTCGATGACGGTGTCGCGCTTGGGCATGAAGTTGCCGTGAAAGTACGCGATATTTCCATCCGCGTCGGCATAGATCGTGTTGTTCGACGAGTTGGTGCGAATTTCCATCACCTGCGAGAATTCGGCATAGTTCTTCGCCTTCGTGCGCGAATACGATTGCGTCAGCGCATTCATCGGATCGTTCATCATCTTCACTGCGATCCACTTACCATCAGTGGCGCGGATGATTGGGCCGTGATGACTGAAGTATGCCGTCACGACCCGCGTCGCCATCGTGTTCCCCGACTTGTACGGCAGCGCGATCTGCTTTACGATGAATGGCCGTTCGCCATTTCCGTACTTGTAGAAATACTTGCCGCCCTTCTCGATCACCGTCTCCACGTACTCGTCGATGATATCCCCACCGCCAGTGGTGTGCATCCAGCCGAGTCGATCGTTGAAGCCCTGGTAGACAAAGAACTGTCCCCAGGTGACGGCGCCATACACGCTCAGTCCTTCCTCGCTCACGACATTCACTTCGGGGCGAAAATAGAATGACGTATGCGGGTTGAGCAGCAGGAGTGAATGCCCTCCAACGGTGTTGCTTGGTGCGATTGCTATTCCGTTCGAACCTTGTGGCTCAGGCTCAAGGCCGTTGTCATCACTGGGCGCGGGTGGCAATACTTTCTTGCCGTAAAACTCCTCGATGCCACGCAGCTGCACGGTCGAGATATCGCCGCCTATGCTTCCTTCGCTGAACGTCAACGCCATCCACGGTTCGAAGTGCGTGATCAACTTCGGCTTGACGTTGGGATGGGTCTTGAGGAAATAGTTCAGTCCATCAGCGTATGCGTCCATCAACTTCTTCAACCACAGTGGGCTCGCCGCATACTTTGCTTTCATGTCAGCGGGATCGATGAACAGCTTCATGCGCAGATCGCGCCACAGTTCGGCTTCACCTTCCACTTCAGCCAACCGTCCACTTGCATTGATGTAGTTCAACTCGATGCGATTAAAGTCATCCTCAGCCTGCGCAAACATCAGCCCGAACACGGCATCGGCATCCGTCTTGCCGTAAATGTGTGGAATACCCCATGTGTCGCGGATGATGGTCACGCGAGCCGCCTGCGCTTTCCAGCGCGTCAGATCATCAGCTCGGCTTGTGCGCGGCACGACGACTGCGTAGATCGACAAGAGAAGAAGCGCGAATTTGCGTCGCATACAGGTCACACGGCGTTGAGAGAAGAAATCGGGCATCCTGCTGGAAGATGCGACTGCGCGGCTTCTCCGCAATGTGTCAGCAGGTGCTACAGTTCAAGCTGCGTTCACAGGGTCCGACATCGGCGTGATGTTCGGCGGCACTTCAACGGATCGGATGCATGCGAATTCTGGTGGTCGGAGCAGGAAGCGTTGGCGGCTACTTCGGTGGCCGACTGCTCAACGTCGGGCGGGATGTGACTTTTTTCGTGCGGCCTGCTCGTGCCGCTGCGCTGGAGCGTACGGGGCTGGTCGTCAAGAGTGCGTACGGTGACGTTGGTGTGCAACCGTTGCCCATGGTAACGCCGGCCACTTTGGACGGAACGTACGACGTGATCCTGCTCAGTTGCAAAGCGTACGACCTGGAAGATGCGATTGGCTCCTTCGCGCCGGCGGTTGGTCCCAAATCGGCGATTCTTCCGATGCTGAACGGCATGCGTCACCTTGACGCCCTTGAAGCTCGTTTCGGCGCAGATCGTGTGCTGGGGGGATGGTGTGGCATTTCTGCCGTTCTCAATCCCGATGGCCACGTGTTGCACCTGAACAAAATCCATGAACTCGTTTTCGGGGAGCGCGATGGCGCCAAGAGTGAACGCATCGCGGCCATTGAAAGCGCGTTTGCGAACGCCGGGTTTGATTCCCGCCGCAGTGACGCCATTCTGCACGAGATGTGGGAGAAGTGGGTACTGATAGCCACGGGCGCGGGCTCGACCTGCCTCCTCCGTTCGACAATCGGCGATATCGTGTCTGCAGGCGCGACCGACATTGTGACGAGGCTGCTCGACGAGTGCGCCGCAATCGCCGCACGGAACGGGTTCCCACCGCGCGAGTCGGTGCTTGCACGTATCCGCGCGATGTTCACGGCTCCGGGATCAAGCCTCACCGCGTCAATGTTTCGCGATATCGAGTCGGACTCGCGTGTCGAAGCGGACCACATCATCGGCGATCTCCTCGCGCGTGGCGGCGAGGTTGGCGCGTATCCGCTGCTGAGCGTTGTGTATGCGCATCTCCGCACGTACGAAGTGCGTCGCATCCGAGAGTCGACGCCGATGCCAAAGACACCGTCGCTGCGGTCGGCCTGACCGCACCTCAAGTGGGCCGCGTGAACCGATAGTCACGTCGCGCGCCCCGATCGTCACGCTGCGGTCCACGCGGTGAGGGGTGGGGGTTGGCTCATGCAAACCCGGGTGAAAGAGAAAGTTTGCCGAGTACGGGCCGATACTAATAGATCAACCCGTTACCCGGATGATGCGGAACACGACCGAGAGCACGAAGCAGCAGGACGGTCGCACTGTCGACGCCAGCGACACGATCGAGCCGGTCAAGGCCCGACTCGCTCGTATCCTCGCCGGGCGCGATTTTCCGGCCCTCTCGCAACAGATTATCGAGACGATCTCCGCACTGGATGACGACGCCAGTTCGTTGCAACGGCTGACGAATGTCGTGCTGCGCGAGTACAGCCTCACTCTCAGCGTTGTCCGCACCGCCAACAGCGCGCACTATCGCCGCGCTGGCCGACAAATCCAGAGTGCCACGCGCGCCATGATGTTGTTGGGTGCGCGGACTGTGCGTCAGCTCGCGAGCAGCCTGTTGTTGTTCGAGAACTACTCTCGTCGCTCCGGGGGGCTCAAAGAGCTGATGCTGCTTTCGTTGCTCACCGCAAACCACGCGCGTGAAGTGGCGACGAAGCTTGATCGTGGCGATCCCGAAGAAGCCCATTTGTGCGGCATGTTCCGGAACCTCGGCGAAGTGCTGATCGCCTGTCATTTTCCAGACGACTACGCGCGCATTCTCAACATTCTGCGCACGAGCAAGCAGAACGACGGCGCTGTTGCCTTCTCCATCCTCGGCTTTCGCTACGAAGATCTTGGCGCCGAGATGTGCCAATACTGGGGAATGCCCGATGCCGTGACGGTCGGCATTCGCACGCGTGGCAATGCGTTCACCTGCGAGTCGAGTGCGATCACGGCGTTCAGCCACGATCTCACCAACGCGATCTATCGTCGCGATCCCGAACGTGGAGACGCGCGCAACGACCTGAACGAAGTCATCACACGATATTCGTCTCGGTTGAAACTCACGCGCGTGCAAGTACGCGAAGTGGTCGAGTCAGCGCTCGAAGAGACGCGTGAACTCTTTGCCAACGCAAAGATTTCTGTCGACGCGTTGCGCATGCGTCAACTGTCCGACGCGGCCTGTTCGGCACTTGGCGTAACGGCGCTTGGGCATTCGGAGTGGGACGCCATCGGCAGCGAGAGCGAAACCACTGCCACGGTGCAGCTGCGCGAACAGCTACATCAGGAGCTCGAGAGCAAGGTCGATCCGGATTCGGGTTGCGATCTTGGTCAAGTGCTGTTGCTGGCAATCGAAGGGACGCTACGCGGCGGACAGTTCGATCGCGTTGTCGCCTGCGTACTCAGCCCCGATCGTGCGCGACTCCGCGCGCGTTCAGGACTCGGCGTTGGCGTCGAATCGCTGCTTGCTCGCTTCGACTATCCGATGACACCCCAGGGCGGTCCGCTGCCGTCCGCGTTGCTGCAACGCAAGGTGTTGTATCTGCCGAGTGACCGCGCGATGAACGCCGTCGAGTTGCAGCTCGCGTCGACGTTGGGGATTGGGCAGTTTGGTGTGTTCCCGGTTGTTGTGAGTGGACAAATTGTTGGCTGTCTCTACGGGGATCGGGTGGCGCGCGAACCGTTGCCCGATCGAGCGACGCTGCAGTATGTCGCGTCGCTCACCGCTCTCGTGGTGCGAGCGATCGAGGCGCGTCGTCATGCGCCGGCGGCGCCAGTGCGCCATCAAATTCCGGCGGTCGCGCCCAGTGCGAACGCGCCGGCCGATCCATCAACGATGACAGTGGAGTCGAAGGGTGCGCTGGTGTTGCGATTGCTGCAGGGCGAGGACGCGGCCGCTGTAGCAAAATCGGGTGGTGTACCGACCGCCCAACTCGAGCAATGGCGCGCGGATTTCATGGCTGGTGCATTGGCGAGGCTGGGCGGGGGATAGCTTCAATTGTTTGCATATGTGATTCTGTCCCGCGAGCCTGGATACAGCGTTGATCCTCCCGACAGACAGTAGCGCGACGACGAACGTTTCAACGACCGCGGACGGCCTCCGCGAGCCGCTGATCGCGCGCGTCCTCGGCCCATTTCGGCGTTTTTTTTCGACCAGCGCTTCGGGCGGTCTGCTGCTACTCGCATCCACCGC
Organism: Gemmatimonadaceae bacterium; assembly: GCA_043753735.1. Lineage (GTDB taxonomy): Bacteria > Gemmatimonadota > Gemmatimonadetes > Gemmatimonadales > Gemmatimonadaceae > Gemmatimonas. Next base: position 11,106 of record JAYUWD010000175.1, on the reverse strand, counting down.
CGTAGCTCTGGTTTGGGCCAATTCCCCTTGGGCCGCCTCGTTCCACCAGCTTTGGGAAACGCCGTTCAGCATCGGCACCCCGACGTGGGGGCTTACGCTGTCGCTTCACGATTGGGTGAACGACGGACTCATGGCGATCTTCTTCTTTCTTGTTGGATTGGAGATCAAGCGTGAGGTGCTGGTCGGCGAGCTGTCGACGCGCCGATCTGCAACACTTCCGGTCGCGGCCGCGCTCGGTGGAATAGTGGTACCTGCCCTGCTGTATGCGAGTGTCAATGCGGGCGGCCCTGGGGTGGCCGGCTGGGGTGTGCCGATGGCAACCGATATTGCGTTTGCACTCGGCGTTCTGGCGCTGCTTGGCGATCGGGTTCCGACTAGTCTGCGTGTCTTTCTCGCGGCGCTCGCCATCGCGGATGATCTGGGCGCCGTGCTGGTCATCGCTTTTTTCTATACGAGTGCCATCGATTGGGCGGCGTTGGGTGGGGCAGGGGTCGTGTTGCTGTTCCTGATCGGTCTCAATCGCGCCGGTGCGCGTCGGCCCGTGACGTACGCATTGCTTGGCGCAGTGCTGTGGGTCTTCATGCTCAAGTCGGGGATTCACGCGACGATCGCCGGCGTGATGCTCGCGTTGACCATCCCGGCCCGCACGCGAATCAGTGAAAAGCCGTTTCGCGGCGCATCACCACTTCAGCAGATGGAGCGCGCGCTGCACGGTGTTGTCGCATTCGTGATCATGCCGATTTTCGCACTCGCGAACGCGGGCGTCTCATTGGGTACCGACATCGGAGCTGTGGTGTCGAGTCCAATTGCGATCGGTATCGCACTGGGGCTGCTGCTGGGCAAGCCAATCGGCATTACGCTGGCGAGTGTAATCGCGGTGCGAAGTGGTGCGGCAGATCTCCCGACCGGCGCGTCATGGCGTCACGTGCATGGCGCCGCGTGGCTTGGCGGCATCGGATTCACGATGTCGCTTTTCATTGCCGGGCTGGCGTTCAAAACGGCGGAACAGTTGGACATTGCGAAGTTGGCCGTGCTCGGCGCGTCGACGCTGGCTGGCGCAATCGGGTACACGCTGCTGCGATCGGGGGGCCGTGAAATGCGCACCACTGACCGAAGCGACAATGGCCGATCACTCGCGCACGAGTAATCGGCCGTTGCCACGGGAGAAGCTGCGTTTGGTCTACTTGGGCGGCGCGACCTTGCGGCTATTCATGGTGTACAAAAAGCTCGTGTACGCCCATCCATCTGTTTCAATCCGTGATGGTCAGTTGCAGTTCGTGGTATTCGCGCCATTCGCGGTCATCAGTTGCTGCTTTCTGTTGTCTGCAGCCGCCGTATGCTCGCAATCCCGAGCAACGGCCCGATGGCGAGGATCGGAAATACCCACTGCCAGCCAATTAGCTGCACCAGTGGCGGAATGAGTTGAATGGTGATCGTCGTGAGCAGAAAGCCGATGGATACCTGCAGCGTGAGCGCGGTGCCGACCGCGTGAGGCGGAACGCTTTCCGTCACCAGCACACTGAACTGGGCACTGTCGGCAATCACGAAAAAGCCCCACACCAGCGCGAGTGGTGCGAGAATCCACCACGATTGTCCCCACGCGAGTCCGATGGCGAGCGCGCACGATCCGCTAACCCCCATCGCCCAGCTCACGAGTCGCGCGCGCCCGATGCGATCAGCGACGAGTCCGCCCCACACACAGCCGATACCGCCGACGGCGATCACGCCAAAGCCGATCAGTGCTGCAACGCGCGCGTTTGGTGCGTTGCCTGTGCGAGCCGCGTGCACGGCATCACTCGCGGCGAGAAACGCCGGAATCCATGTCCAGAACGAATACAATTCGGCCATGTGACCCAGATAACCGGCCGTTGCGAGGCGCCACTTTCGCTGATGTACCACCTCGCCTACCCGGGCCCACGCGAATGCGCGCGATGGAAATTCGAACGGGCCGTCGCGATAGCCCGCAAAGACCAGGCATGCGGCCAGGAGCGCGCTGGCTGACGAAGCCCAGGTAACCCACTGCACCGTTGCACCCGGCCAGGCCTGCGCGAGGTACGGCGTCGCTTTGCCGATGGTGAGTGCGCCAACGATCGTGCCCACCGCCACACCGCGTCGCTCACGAAACCATGTCGACGCCATCTTCATCGCCGGCGGATACACACCCGCCAGACAACAGCCGGCCGTAAAGCGGGACATCAGCGCCACGGCGTATGAGTCGGTGAATGCCAGTGGAAGGTTCGCCGCAGCGCCGAGTACCGCCGCGCTCGCAAACAGCCGTCGTGCCGGCACCACATCGGCGAGGTTGAGCAGCGCGCTCACCGCCGTACCGACGACAAAGCCCAACTGCACAGCGGTGGTGAGCCACCCGACTTCAGTCGTCGAAAGCGACCATGCGCGGGCCAGTGTCGGCCCGACCGCGCTCCCCGTGAACCACAGCGCCATGCCAAGCAGTTCCGCGCAGGCCAGCAAGCCCAACATGCGCCAACGCGCCGGATCGCCGTCGCGGGGCGGCAGGTCGGCGGTCAGCAAGGGCGCGGTTCGACGCTCAGCGTGCACGAGGAGCAATCACAGGCCGCCGCGGCCAAGACCCCAGGGGCCTTCGCAGCCGGCCATTCATTCGTCGCGGAGTTGCCAAGGCTTACGCGGCGCGGAAGTCGCGCGGCAGCAAGCTCGGGGCCGGCTCGCCGTTCTCAAGGCGATCAGCGAGGACGCGCAGCGCCAGCGCTTGCACCCGCGCCACGGCCTCGTCGCGCGTCGCGCCGTACGCCAAGACCCCGGGCAAATCGGGGATCTCGGCGAGAAACCGGCCGTCGGTTTCCTGATCAATCTCGAGCGTCAAAAACACCGAAGCCTCCCTGAGTGGCCAATCAATGTCGGGAAAGCTATCACGCGGCTTCCACCTGCTGTCGCCGTCATGCTGACTTTAAACGCCAATCGGTCGATGTCAGACTTTGCCTTGGTCGCGCGCGTGGCGTGCTTTCATGCAGCCCCAGACCGGTACGCCCTTCACCCCATCGCCATGTGCCCCATGTCCCTGTCGCACCGCGGCCTCGTTCGACTGAGTGTACGCGCCGCTTTCATCGTTGGACTCGCCGCGGTGCCACTCCACGCCCAGGGACTCACGCGTCCCGGCGCCTCGCTCACCTCGACCCAACGCGCCGTACTGGCCGTCGTGGATTCGGCGATGACGTTCATTCAAAGCGGCGAGATGATTCGGCTGAGCGACGTGATGACACCGGAGGCACAGATCTACGCCACGAGTGCGCGTGATGGTACGCCGACGTATCGCATGCGCACCGCCCCGCAGCAACGCGCGACGGGGAGTCGTGCGCCGATCATCGAACGCGGCTACGACGCCGAAGTGCGCGTGGCCGGCACCATGGCCGTCGTGTGGATGCCGTACGACCTGTATGTGGACCGGAAGTGGTCGCACTGCGGCGTGGATGTCTTCACGCTGATGCAGGACGGGAGCGCTTGGCGCATCGTCAATCTGTCCTACACCGTCGAGCAGCCGCCCGCGTGCGCCGTACACCCGTCCGGGGCAGCACCCGGGACCTCCGGGACGCCGGGGGGACGTTGACCTTTGCGACTGCGCGTTGCCGCAGTTCTCCCTCAGCTCACGTGCGCATCGCTCTGGCGCTGGCATCGGTCGCGGCGGTGGCTGCGGCGTCACCGCTCATGGCGCAATCCGATTCGACAGGCTTGGTGCAGGGCCGAGTCGTGGACCTAACCACAGCGGCGCCCGTCGCTGCGGCTACCGTCGTGCTGCGCGGAACCCGACTCGGCACCGTGTCGCGTGACGACGGTCGTTTCCTCTTGGCGGGACTGCCCGCGGGGAACGTGCGCGTGGTCGTAGGTCGCGTCGGCTATCGCACCGATACCGTGTCGGTCGTGGTGCGTGCTCGTGACACCACCACGCTCACCATCTCGCTCGTCCCCTCGACTGAGCAGCTGCAAACCGTCAAGGTGTCGGCATTCGCCACGGAGCGCGACCAGTTTCGACTGTCCGGCAGTCCTGGCATCGTGAGCATGCGGGGGGAAACCCTCAAGCGTGTACCCGTCATCGGCGAGCCGGATGTGTTGCGCGTGGTGCAGTTGCTCCCCGGTGTCGTGGCGACGAACGACTTCACGGCCGGCTACAACGTCCGCGGTGGCGAGAGCGACCAGAATCTGGTGCTGCTCGATGGCTTCCCGATCTACAATCCGTTTCACCTGGGCGGACTCTTTGGCACGTTCATCGACGAAACCGTGGGCGAGTTCGAGCTCCTGCCCGGTGGCTTTCCAGCGCGTTACGGGTCGCGGTTGTCGAGTGTCCTGAGCGTAGTACCCAAGGTGGAAGAGCGCAGCGGTGTGCACGGGGCCGCATCCGTATCGTTGCTGGCCAGCACGTTGTCGCTTGGCGGCATGTTAGGTGGCACGACCAGCTGGAACGTCGCGGCGCGTCGCACCTACGCCGATCGGTTTGTCGCGTTGTTGAGCGAACGGCAGCTGCCCTACTACTTCACCGACATGCAGGCCCATCTGCGGCACCGGTTCCGCAACGGTGGCGCACTGTCGGTGACGGCGTACGGAGGAAAGGACGTGCTCGACGCGTCGTTGGCCGCCTTCGGCGATTCCACGCAGGCGGGTGGCGGCAATCTGTTGTTCGACTGGGGAAACACGCTGCTGGGCGTGGCCTACACGCAGCCGCTGGGCGCACGGTGGGGGGGAGATTCCACACGCGTGATGCAACGGCTGTCCGTGACCGGATTCAACACCACGCTCGACTTGGGCTCCGGATCGCTGCGCTTCGTGAATCGGCTCTCCGATTCGCGGGCGTGGGGCGAAGTCACGCGCTGGCGTGGAGCGCACGAAACGTTGGTGGGCTACGAGTTTTCGGGATTACGGACGCGTTACGACGTGACGGCGGCCGCGTCGAGTGACCCCATTCTGGCGGTTGGCCAGCGACCTTCGGCGGCATCGCTTTATGTCGACCACACCGTGCGTACGTCGCGCATGGTGGCGCGGGCGGGACTGCGCGGCGAAACCGTGACCGGCACCGGCTGGTCCGGCGTATCTCCGCGTCTCTCGCTCAAGTGGTTCGCCAATCCCGATCGGGCGTTCACCCTCGCCGTGGGGCGCACGACGCAATGGACGCCGGCGCTGCGCAATGAGCAGGCACCGGTTCGCATCTTCGATTTCTGGCTCACGGCGGACCGAAACACCCCCGTCGCGCGCGCTTGGCAAGGGTCGTTCGGCGGCGAGCAATGGTTAGGGCGCGCTCGCTTCGTTCGGCTTGAGGGCTGGGTCAAGCGGTACAGCCAACTGCCCTCCTCCAATCTCTTCAACGATCCCGATGTGCAAGGCGATGAGTTCATCGTCACCACGGGAGAATCGTACGGCGCGGATCTGCTGGTACGACAGCTCGAGAGCGAACGGCTGTCGGGGTGGATCGCGTACTCGTTCGCCGTGAACTGGCGAAACGGTGTGGGCGGCCGATTCGCACCGGTGCAGGATCGGCGGCATAACGTGAACGTGGTGACATCGTTCCGTCCGGGAGGCCGCTGGAGCTACGGCGTGCGGCTGGGTGTGGGGACGGGTACGCCGTTCACCGATGTGGTGGGGCAGATCGTCCGGCGGCGCTACGACCCCGTCACCAACAGCTTTGGCACCGGCAATCAGCAGGTTTCCCGCGAGCCGATCGGCGGCGTGCGCAATGGCGTACGCTTTCCGCTCTTTCAAAGACTGGACCTGAGCGTGACGCGCACCAAGCCCGGCAAGCGTACGTGGGCACCGTACGCCTCGATCGTGAACGCCTACAACGCGCGAAATGTGTTCACCTACTTCTTCGATTACGCCGACAATCCGCCCACGCGCACGGCGATTTCGCAGTTCCCCCTGCTCCCCACATTTGGAGTGTCAGTGTCATGGTGACGTCCATCGCCGTTGTCCGGCGAGCCTTGGGCGGCGCATTGGCGGCGACCGCATTGTGGGCGTGCGAGTCATCGCCGGTGGAGGTGGCATCGCCGACTGCGGCGATCGTCGTGCATGCCGTGCTCAATCCAGACGTGACGGAGCAGCTGCTGCTGGTGGAGTCGTCGCTCACGGGGCGCGTGGATATCAACGACGGGCTCCGGTTCGATCCGCTCGATCCCATTCGCACGGCCGGTGGCTCACCGATTTCGAGCGCCGACGTCCGGTTGCTTTCCGACGGCGACACGGTGGGCGTGCGTGCGACCGAAACGATCGTGCGCGCTCGCGGTACGGGCCGCTACATCGTGCCTCGGTCGGCGCTCTCGATCCAGCCGGGACGTCGCTATCGGCTGCGGGTGCGTACCACCGACGGTCGGGAGGTGACGGGCGAAACGCTGGTTCCGGGCGCACCGCCGGGATGGACGGTTGGCGCCGGCGCGGTGGCAGTGCCGGTTTCGCTTGAACGCAGTCGCGACACCCTGCAATTGCGATGGCCCGCCGTGCGCGGCGCTCGCACGTATGCCATTCGCGTGGAAACGCCGTACGGGCCGTGGGCGCTCTTCGCCGACTCCACGCAGTTCAATCTCTCCGGAGGACTCCGCAACTTCTTTGCGGACGGACTGCCGTCGGTCTGGTTTCCGGGATTCGTGCAAACGGCGACCGTGGTCGCCGTCGACGTCAACTTCTACGACTACAATCGCTCAGGCAACGACCCGTTTGGTGGAACAGGGCTCATTAGTAGTGTGCGCGGGGGCATCGGCGTCTTCGGCAGTCTGCTCAACATGTTGCGACGTGAAGTATCGGTGACACAGCGCGCGCGCGTGCCGCTCGACGCACGGTGGCGCGGCATTAACAGTGCTGGTGCCGCGGCGGAGATGGATCTTTGGGTGGACGTCGAAGCAGCCACGGTGAGTTCCGTGAGCGGTCGGGAATTGACACCAACACGGCGCTATCTGCTGGGCACGTTGCGGGGAGAGAATTTGCGCCTGGTCACGCTGGTGGCGGGCTCCAGCGCCGATACGGTGTCGGTGTTCTCCGCGCGTCTGGCCGGAGACTCACTGGTGGGAAGTTATGACAGTCGCTTTGCGACCGCGGGAGCGCGGGTGTACCGGCGGGTGACTCGGTAGGCGTGGCCGGCACCGTTGTTAAGGCGCATCCCGTCGCGGTGGCGATGCTTGCCGAGTTGCACCGATCGGGGCGCCCAAGCCCCAGGCACACTTGCATGTCACGGAGCGGGACTTGCACGGCGTCAGGTATCCGCTGCGCTGCTCAAAGGACATCCCGCCGTTTGGCGGACTCCGCCGGTGGAGTCATCCACTCTGCACGGAGCGACCCCATGTTGTTTGAACCGTTTGATCTGCACGGCATTTCATTGCGCAATCGCGCCGTCATGGCGCCCTTGACGCGCAACCGCGCCACCACCGATCACCTGCCGACGCCGCTGATGGCCGAGTATTACGCGCAGCGTGCGTCGATGGGGCTCATCATTAGCGAAGGCACGTCACCCTCCGCCGATGGGTTGGGTTACGCACGCATCCCGGGATTGTTCACGGCGGCACACGTGGCGGCGTGGCGGCTCTCGACAGACGCGGTGCATGAAAAGGGCGGCAGGATGTTCGTGCAGTTCATGCATTGCGGCCGTGCCTCGCACGTTGACAACCTGCCGGTAGGCGCACGTGTCGTTGGTCCGACGATCGTACCACAGTCCGATGCCATCTTTACCGACACCGCAGGGTTGCAACCCGCGAGCACGCCGCATGCATTGACCGACGACGAGATCGCGATCGTGGTGACCGAGTTCGCGCACGCTGCGCGCTGTGCCATGGATGCAGGGTTCGACGGCATCGAGCTGCATGGCGCCAACGGCTACCTGATCGAACAGTTTCTGAATGCGAACGTCAACACGCGCACTGATGCGTACGGCGGCTCGATCGAGCAACGCAACCGATTTGCGCTCGAAGTGGCCCGTGCGTGCGTTGCCGCGATCGGTGCAGATCGTGTTGGCATGCGCGTCTCTCCCTACGGCGCCTTCAACAACACGGGCGGGTACGCCGACGTCGCGCCGCAATACCTCGCGCTCGCCGCGTCGCTTGGCGCGATGCGACTGTCGTATCTGCATCTCGTCGACCACGAGTCGATGGGTGCACCGTCGATACCCCAGGGGTTCGCGTTGCAGCTGCGCAAAGCATTCGGTGGTGTGTTCATCGCGTCGGGTGGACTCAACCATGGCTCGGCTGAAGCGATACTCACGCGTGGCGACGCCGACCTCGCCGCGTTCGGTCGGCCCGTGCTATCCACGCCAGACTTCTACGAGCGGTTACAAGTCGATGCGCCCATGAACGAACCGGACATGCAAACATTCTACACGTCGGGCGCCAAGGGCTATACCGACTATCCGGTGCTCGGCGCGGTGCCCATTCCGGGCTGACCAGCCCCCGCAAGACATCACTGCGGGAAGGCGGCGCGACGGGGGTAGGGCATCGCGCAAAGCGCGGTCTGCACTCGCCCATGAGGAGCTCAAAGTGCCGACCGAGCCCGATTTGAGGCCACGTACGCCCCCCAATCCGCAGATGCGACGAAGAACCCCGTCGCCGACCTGACGGCGTGCGGGTAGCTTCTCGCCCACATCGGACAACCACGCGTGCGCACCCTTCGCGAGCGTGGCGTCACACTCCGGAGATACGAGATGCCGTCGACCGTTCAAACGTTGCGTCGTAGGATGGCGCTGCTGACCACCGCTCCCATTCGGCGCGAGCGCGGCTTCGTCCTGCTGCTCGGCCGCACTCTCGCGCTCTGCGCCGCCGCGCTCACCGCGCCGCTCGGCGCGCAAACGTACACGAGCACCGATCTCGCCGGCCTGCGCCTGCGGAACATCGGCCCCGCCTCGATGTCGGGGCGTGTCGTCGACATGGATGTCGTCGAGTCGAATCCGTACACGATGTACGTCGCAGCGGCGACCGGTGGGCTATGGCGCACCACCGACAACGGCGTCACGTGGACGTCACTGTTCGACAGTGCACCGGTCCACTCCATCGGCGACATCGCGATCTACCAGCCCGATCCGCGCATTGTGTGGGTGGGCACCGGCGAACGCGCGAGCCGACAGAGCGTGGGTTGGGGCGACGGCATCTACAAGAGCGTCGACGGCGGCAGTACTTGGCGCAACGTCGGCTTGCGCACGAGCATGCACATCGGACGGATAGTGCTGCATCCGTCCAACCCGGAGATCGCGTACGTCGCGGCGCAGGGGTCGGTGTGGGGAGCGGGCGGCGAGCGCGGACTCTTTCGTACGTCCGACGGTGGCACCACCTGGACGCGCACTCTGTTCGTGGACGACGAAACCGGCGTGACCGATGTCGCCATGGACTGGCAGGATCCGTCGATCATGTACGCGTCCACGTATCAGCGGCGGCGCAGCGCATTCGGCTTCGACGGCGGCGGCCCCGGAAGCGCATTGTACAAGAGCACCGACGCCGGCGTCACGTGGACGAAACTCGCGGGCAGCGGCCTGCCCGAGGGCGAATACGGTCGCATCGGCATCGCGGTGTATCGCAAGAACTCCAGCATCGTCGTCGTCAGCATCGAGCAGGGCGAGCGTTACAACGCGTCGACGGCGTACATCAAGCGCAAAGCCGGCGTGTATCGCAGCGAGGACAAAGGTGCGACGTGGAAGTTCATGAGCGACTGGAATCCGCGCCCGATGTACGGCAGCCAGCCCACGATCGATCCGAACGACGACCAGCGCATCTACATGCTCAATGCGTATTCGTTCAGCGACGACGGCGGCAAGAAGTTCACCGCACCGCGCACCACCACGCATGGCGATGATCGCTTCGTGTGGGTGGATCCGCGCGACGGTCGGCATGTCATCAAGCTCGATGACGGTGGCATCGGCATCAGCTACGATCGCGGCGTGAAATTCCTGTATGTGCCGTCGCTACCGCTGTCGCAGTTCTATCATGTGCGCGTCGACAACGCGATCCCGTTCAACGTGTATGGCGGCCTGCAGGACAACGGCTGCTGGATGGGACCGAGTGCGAGCTGGAACACGAACGGCATCCTGAACGACGCGTGGTCGCGACTGTGCGGTGGCGACGGCTTCTTTACCGTGCCCAATCCGCTCAACGCGCGCTCGGTGTATTCGGCGTCGCAGTTCCTCGGGCTGCAGCGCAACGATACACGCACCTGGCAAACGAAGGACATCCGGCCAGGCGACCCAGAGGGTCACATCTCCGGCCGTCGCAACTGGAACACGTGGGGCAAGCCGGGTGCGACCGAAACGCTCGGCAACGCGATGCATCCCGCCAACTGGGATTCACCCGTCGTGCTGTCGCCCCATGACACGAGCACGCTGTACGTGGGCATGCAGCATCTCTTCCGCTCGCGCGATGCGGGGCGCACATGGACCGACCTCGGTGACATGACGACCGGCGTCGATCGTTCCACGCTGCCGCTGATGGGACGGATGCCGTCGGAGAAGACGCTGTCGATCGACGATGGCGTACCCTATTTCCCGGGCGTCACTGCACTGGCGGAGTCGCCGAAGCAGCGCGGGCTGCTCTACGTGGGCACCGACGACGGTCGGTTCCGTGTGTCGCGCGACGGTGGCACGACCTGGCAGGATCAGCAGACGCGATTCCCGGACGCACCCGCGGGCGCATGGTTTGCCGGTGTGGAGCCGTCGTCGCACGCGGCAGGCACGGCGTATGTGGTGCTCGACAATCATCGCAGCAACGATTTCCGGAACTACGTGTACCGCACGACCGATTTTGGCGCGACGTGGAGCTCGATCACGGGCGACTTGCCTGCCAACCGTGTGGCGCGCACGGTGCGCGAAGATCCGCGTCGGCCCGGGCTGCTGTATCTCGCGACGGAGTTCGGTATTTTCATCTCACCCGATGTGGGTGCGCACTGGATCGCGTTGCGCAACAACATGCCGACGATGCCCTTCAACGATCTCGTCATTCATCCGCGTGACAACGCGCTGGTGCTTGGTTCGCACGCGCGCGGCGTCTGGATACTCGACCAGGTGAATGCGCTGCAGGAGCTCACGCCGGCCGTGCTCGCGTCGTCGGCGCACCTGTTCTCGATGCAGCCCGCCTACGAAATCCGCACCACGAACCTGCGTCCTCACGCAGGTGACATGATTTTTCG
>JAYUWD010000174.1:0-1852 GCA_043753735.1 Gemmatimonadaceae bacterium | reverse complement strand
GACCATCGGCCTTCGCGCGGTAAAGCGCCGTATCAGCGCGCGCAAACAGATCCTCGACCGACTCGATGCGCGCCGCGGGGAACATCGCCACGCCGATGCTCGTGGTAAGTCGCAAGTTGGGGTGCGCCTTCGCTTCGCCGAACTTGTGCGCCTCGATAGCCGCACGTATACGCTCGGCGAACAAGTCGGCGCCCGCGTCGTCGGTCTCCGGGAGGAGCATCAGGAATTCCTCGCCACCGTAACGCGCCACGATGTCGCTGCCGCGGATCGTCTCACTCAGCAGCGACGCGACATCGCGCAACACATCGTCACCAACGAGGTGACCATAGGTGTCGTTCACGCGCTTGAAATGATCGAGATCGATCATCAAGAGGGCGAGCGTCGAGTCGTAGCGCAGTGCGCGCTCCATCTCGGCGGTGATGCGCTCGGTCAAGGCACGCCGATTGAGCAACTGTGTCAGCGGATCGGTCTGCGCCAACTGCTCCAGGCGTGCGTTGTCGGCCATCGTACTCTCGACCATCTGGGCGCGCTGAATGACGGCGACGGCCGCCGTGATCACGGCCTGCGCAAACTCCAGGTCAGCCGGACCAAACGCATCCTGGTCACGCGTGCGGCGCACCAGAAACACACCGTGCTGTCCGCGTTCTATCGAGAAGGGCAACGCGATCACCGAGCGAATCGGGACTTCGATCCCCTCGATTCCCCAGACGTGTCGCACGTTCGCGTATAGCGGATGCGTGTCCAGATCTTCGACGAGCACCGGCTTGCCGCCTTCCAGCGCTGCCTTGAGCTCCGGATAGCGATCGAGCTGAATCGTGAGCTGGCTGAGTCCTGGATTTTCATACGCCGCAACGACCACCGCACTCAATTCGCCCGGACGCGCAAGCACAATCGAGCAATGTGAGACGCCAAGTGCCCGGGCGGCTCGGCGTACGAGCAGGTGAAACAGCTCGGACACCGACAGGTCGCCCGTCACCTCGTGCAGAATGTCGACGAGTTTGCGACGACTATCGGCATCCTGCTGCGCGCGCGTAAGCGCTTCTTCGGTGCGGGTCAGCGCCTGACGTGTCGCACGCAGTACAGCGCCGGTGCGCAACTGCGCCTGCACGCGCGCGAGCAGCTCCTTGGGGCGATATGGCTTGCGAATGAAATCCGACGCGCCGAGTCCGAGCGAACGCACCGACGACTCCTCGGGCGGCTGGGCAGAAAGCATCAGCACCGGCAAGTCTCGCCACCGTTCGTCACCCTTGATGCGTTCAAGCAACTGGAATCCGTCCGCGTCGGGCATCAGGATATCGAGCAGCAGCAGATCGGGAGCACGACGCTCCAACTGCTCCATGCACGACACACCCCCGCTGGCAGGCACGACATCGTAGCCGTTTTCCTTCAGCAACCAGGTCACCGATTCCAGAACGGCCACGTCGTCGTCAGCGACAAGAATGCGCGATGATGCCATGCCGACTCAGCTCGGCGGGGAAGCGGGGGTCACCGGATCCGCGATTAGAGGCATCAACCCTGCCCACTCGATATTGCCACCGCTCAGCACCGCCACCGTTGGCCCCGTCGGCGTCACGATTCCCTCCAGCAACGCGGCCAGCGTGATCGCACCACTCGGCTCGGCGACGAGCTTCATGCGATCAATCAGAAAACGCATCGCGCACCGGATAGCAGCATCGTCCACCTGTACCACCTCGTCGCAGTAGCGTTCGAGGTGCGCAAAATTGCTCGTCCCGATTCGCACGCCGAGCAAGCCGTCGGGAAGTCCCGATGAACCGGAGAGGGTGACCGGCCCGCCCGCTGCGCGCGCGGCGGATAGTTTGCGCGCGCCTGCGGGTTCAATAGCTACGACGCG
>JAYUWD010000173.1:0-5857 GCA_043753735.1 Gemmatimonadaceae bacterium | reverse complement strand
TCGCGCTATTGATCGTGTTGATGTCTGTCGGCGCGACTGTTTGTCCAGCAAGTCTCGCATCCCAGATTACGTTGTGCTCAAGACTTGGGAAGATGAAGCGCACCGTGCCGTTCTGTTTCACGACTGTCTGAAACGGACTGAATGTCAGACCAGGCATCGTGACATCGGTCGTCGTCGGCGCGCCCGGAATGCCAGCGACCGTGAGTATCGCGGACGCAGTTCGTATGGTTGCACCGTCGACGACGGACAGCTGAATGTTTACAGTGCCTACACCGACAGCACTCACGATCCCGGATGCAGTAACGGTGGCAATCCCGACGTTGCTGGATGACCACGTGATGGGGCGGGTTCCGAGTGCAACGGTGGTGCCGACGCCGTCCTTGCCCGCGCCAGACGCCAGCGTCGTCTGCGCGAGTTGGAGAGAGGGATCAGCGATTGTCACGCCAACTGTTGCAAGCACACCCGCCGACGCGGTGATCGCAATCGCGATCGTACCACTCACGTTCCCAACAGTCGCCGTGATCGTCGCAGAGCCAGCGCTCACTCCAGTGACGAGTCCCGACGCGCTGACCGTTGCAACAGCAGCCGCACTCGTGCTCCAGACGGCGTTGGGCGACGAATTCGACGAGCCGTCGCTGAGTCGCGCAGTCGCCGAGGCTTGGACGGTCTGCTGCGTCCCTATCGTTCCGCTTGGCGCGCTGACGTCGACACGAATGATGGTCGGCGTTTGCGTTGGCGGGGGGGTACTGCCGCCCGAATCACCTCCGCCGCAGGCGGAGAGCAGCAACGTCACACTCAAACTTGCGATGAGTGCAACGGCGCGTGTCGAGTTCATTCGAATGACTCGCAGTGACATCACGACGCTCCTTCAAGAGATAATGCGCACGAGCGCGCCCACTTCACGTTAACGCGACGCATGCGCTCTCGGTGTCGCGGGGCGGCTCCCCGGATGCCATTGGGGCTTGATATCGCCGACGAGCGCAAGCCACTTTCCGCTCGGACTCACGGCCAGTCGCGTCATGCTGGAGATGTTAGCAAACGAGTAGTCGGCAAGTTGTTTCCACTCGTTGTCACCACGACGAAACGAAAACAGCTTCGACCCTTGCCCTGCAATCACCGTAGTGCTGTCCAACCACGCCATGTCTTCGCTTCCCGGCAGTGTGCTGGTGAGCGTATCGACCTTTTTGGTGTTGAGGTCGAGCATCATCACATGCCATGAGCTCCCTCCTTTCTGCACATAGCTGATGCGGGTCGTGCCGGGAATGCGATGCAGCGAACGGCCGATGTTGCGCGCCACGATCTCGCTGCCGGCGCGCCCGGTGTGGACGACCTGAAGTGTCGCGGGCGAACCGAGCACGAAGAGCGCCCACGTGGAATCATCGGCTTGTGCGAAATAGCCGACCGGTTTGATATCGGCGAACATCACCGACGGCGCCGCTGTATCGAACGGCATGCGCCACAATCGCTGCGTGGAGTCGGCCTCGACTCGAATGACCGTAAGTGCCCGGGCGTCACGTGTGGGGAACGCCGAGTACTCGCTTTCAGGAACCGTCTTTCGCACGGGTAACGTGCGCCCCGTGCTGAGGTCGTAGCGATAGATGTCGGTTTGCCCGTCACCGCGATTCGATGTGAAGAAAATGGCGCGCGAATCGCCGCTGAACGATGGTTGATTGTCGTAGCCGTTGCGCCGAGTGATGTTGGCCGGAACGCCAACTTTCAACACGCCGCCCTTGGATGACAGCGGGACGAGAAATACGTCGGCGTTTGCCTGCGGCACCGCCGCTCTCGTCGTTGCACCTTGGGCGCTGAGTGCAGTCATCGGCAGCAGCCCCACGATAGCAGCCACGCAAATCGAGGGTGGAAGCACGGGAAATACGCCGCGCCTCGTATAACTGGGCGTCAGACAGAGGGATCTGTGGGCGGGGCGTAGGCGTAGAAAAGGCATTCAGGCAGGATTGGTGATGTATGCGCAAGACGTGGAAAGGTAAGGCGCGCGTCCCCGTTGCGCGGCTCTGCGGCCTTCAAGTAGCCTCAACGTGATGCCTCTCTCTCGTGCGATCCTTTCGTTTTTCTCGGCGGTAGCGCTCACCGCGCTCGTGGCGTGCGACAATCGCACGACGACGGTTACCGACCCACTTCCCACGCTGCCGAAGCGCGTCAGCAGTCTGACGGCCGTTCCGGCTTCGGCTTTCGTGCAGGCCGGGCAAACGGTCGCCATTGCCGTTGAGGCGCGCGACAGCAGCGGAGCTCTGGTGGCGGACGTCGCGACCACATGGCAAAGCGATGCGCCATCCATCGCCGCGGTCGATGCCACGGGCCGCGTTCGCGGGATCGCTCCTGGCTCCGCTCGCATCACGGCGACCGCGCTTGGCGCATCTGGCCAACTTACCGCGCTGGCGCAGGTTACCGTGACCGCGGTCGCGCCCGGTGTTCAGCAGTGGAGCACGACCCGGCCAGGGCTCACAGATGCCACCGTACTGGGGATCTGGGATGACGGACAGGGGACGAGCTACGCCGCCGCGCAAAATGGCGTACTGCTGCGCTCGCGCCCTGATGGGAGCTGGCAGAAAGTGGACGTTGGCACAACGGAAACTCTGGTCGGCGTCTGGGGCGCGTCACCCACCGACATCTGGGTGGTTGGCACAGCGGGGGTGATCCTCCACGGCGATGGCACCACCTTTATCCCCGTGACGAGCAACACGACAGCCGCGCTCCTCGAAGTCTGGGGGCTTTCGGCAAACGAGGTGTACGCACTCGGCGATCGCGGAACGATTCTTCGGTGGGACGGCAAGCTCTGGTCGCAGCAATCAACCCCCGTCACCGACGATCTGTGGGGAATCTGGGGGCCGAATGGACAGAACCTGTTTGTCGTCGGCAACAACGGTGTGATTCTCCGTTTCGACGGCACGACATGGCGCCTGATGAATGTGCCCGTGACCGCACCGTTCTTTGACGTGTGGGGAACGAGTGTCGGCAACGTGTTCGCGGTAGGCGCCGGTGGTGTGATCGTGCGCTTCGACGGATTCACCTGGACCCAGATGACGACGCCGAGTCGGGCGAATCTGTTTGCGATCACCGGACGCGCGTTCAACGACATCTACACTGTCGGCAATACGGGCAACGTGTGGCACTTCAACGGCAACGTGTGGAGTGCGCTGTCGATTGGGACGGGCCAGAATCTTCGCGCGATCACCAAGCGTGGAGACGGCACGCTGCGTTTGGCCGGGTGGTGGGGCACGGTGTTGACGGTGCGTGGAGTGGGAATCGCGGCGGAGTCTACGACCGAAATTTCGGATCCATCGCTGTTGTCCACGTACGGGGCACCCGGCGGTTCCATGTTCGCGGTCGGCCTTGGCGGCGGCGTGTTTCGACGCGACGCGACTGGATGGACCCCGGCCATCGTACCCGGCGCGAATGATCTGTACGGCATCAGTGGCAGCGGGCCCAGCGACATCGTCGCGGTTGGCGACACCGGGTCTGTGTTGCGATACAATGGCAGCACGTGGACGCGCGAATCTGCACCTACATCGCTGCTGTTGCGGGCGATCTGGAACGCCGGTCCCGGTCAGTATTTCACCGTCGGCGAACGAGGCACCATTTTGCGTTCGAGTGGGCCAGCGTGGACGCCACAGGCGAGTGGCACACAGCAATTTCTACGTGCCGTGTGGGGGAGCGAACCGACAAATGTGTATGTCGTCGGAGACTCTGGCGTCGTGCTGCACTTCGATGGCGGACGGTGGAGCACGGTCACTGTTCCGGTGTCCAACACGAAGCGGTTACGCGCCGTGTGGGGCACGAGTGCAAACGATGTCTACATTGGCGGCGATGGCGGGACGATCGTGCGCTACGATGGTGTCCGCTGGCAGACGCTCGGCGTTCCGACCACACGCGATCTGCGCACGATCTGGGGGCGCGGCCCGACGGAGATCTACGCAGCGGGCGACAGTGGCACCGTGCTTCGCTACGATGGCGCAGCCTGGAAAACCGTCGCTACGCCGTCGACAAAAACGCTGTACTCGATCTTCGGGGTGCCGGGAACGGCACAGATCGCAATTGTCGGCGAGGGCGGGCGGATCGTTGAGGGGAAGCCGTAGGGGCCGAGAAGACGGGGAGTGAGGAAAGCACCCAACCGCAGTCAGGAGTTTGTAATTTGAGTTGTGAGTGGCGAGGCTAGTGCTTCTTTCCCATCCCCGTCACATGGGCGACATGATGGTCCCCGTGCCACGCATACATCGCGACCAAGTGATCGATGGTCATGCGACCATTCTCGGGGTGCATGAATGCGCGCGAATACTCGTCTGCTTTCATGGAGCGAAGAACCGCAGTCATCCGTTCGTGCGTCGCGGCGAGCATCGCCACCGACACCAGCGGCGACACGTCGCGGACATCGGCGAGCATCGCCCATGCATCCTGATCGTAGGGCTTGATCGTAGGCTCATCCTCCGTAAGCGCGAGTTTGAGGCGGATAAGCGCGTGTGCATGGCTGTCGGCCAAGTGATGCACTATCTGACGTACGGTCCAGCTGCCCTCGCGGTACGACTTGTCGAACTGTTCGTCGCTCAGGCCGCTGATAGCGGCTGCAAGGGCGGACGGAAGCGCCGTCATTTGCGCTACATATTTCGCGCGGTGAGCGTCCGTGTAGCTGTCCCGCCGCACAAACTTGCCGATGGGAAACCGCAGCGTGTCGATAGTATCGGCGGACATTCAGCATTCTCCGAGAAACGGGTGATGACAGGGCGTTGTGCCGTTAAAAACAAACGCCCTGTCTACTCATGCGCTATCGGTCAGCAACGACGCGGGTCATACCAGCGCCGAAGGTTTTGAGAAGCGAACATCGCAGCTCAGCTCGTGGCACGCCTGCCGGCAAACTGGCGATAAAGAAACAGGAGCAGAACGGCACCGATGACTGCTGCCACGAGCCCAGCTGCCTCACCAACGTCGTACCAACCCAGCGTGCGCCCTAGAAACGTGCCAAGCATCGCGCCGGCAATGCCGAGCAGCATCGTAATGATGAAGCCACCAGGGTCACGTCCCGGCATGAGCAGTTTCGCGATGGCCCCGGCAATCAGGCCGATGACCGCAGTCCAGATGAGTCCCATAAATCGCCCCGAGTTTCGTGGTGAGTGGACGGGTCACATTTCGCGCCCGCTCTGTTTGGTGATTGTGCACATCCAATGCCAACGTCGCACAAAAAAAACGTCTTGGTGTGGAATCACTACGGCAGGGCTTCGCCGCCGGGTTGCCACAGCTCTATCCGATTGCCGTCGGCGTCGCGAATCCAGGCGAATTTCCCGTACTCGGAATCCTGAATATTCTCGTCGATCCAGACATCCTGCGTTCTCAACTCAGACAACAGTGCGTCGAGGTCGCGCACGCGATAGTTGATCATGAAGCTTTGGCCCGATTCGCCGAGGTAAGTGGTTCCGGACGGCATCACGCTCCAGACCTGATAACCCTCGATCGCGGGGTTGGCTGCCTCGCGAAACGAAAACATCGCCCCCCAACTCTCACTTGCGATGCCCAGATGTCGTGCGTACCAAGAGCGCAATCCTTCCGGATCGGGCGACTTGAAAAAAACTCCCCCGAAACCGTTGGTATGCTTGCCTGTTGCGGGACGATCGATTGGCGCGGCCCCGTCCTGCCACGCTCGCCATCCTCCGGTAACCGAATGCACGGCGGTGTAACCCATTTGCTGGAGTGAATCGGCGGAAAGCGCCGACCGGTATCCGCCCCCGCAGTAGAGATAGATCGGGGTGTGGAGGGCGGGGACCATCTTCTCGATATCCCGCTCAATGATGCCGCGTCCGGCGTGCGTCGCGCCTGTCGCGTGGCCGGCCATCCACTCCCGATCCTCGCG
>JAYUWD010000172.1:0-5861 GCA_043753735.1 Gemmatimonadaceae bacterium | reverse complement strand
CCAGCTTTCGCGACTATCGGGACGCGCGCGGTGAACGTGGCGCCTTTGTCGAGCAGCTTGCCGCATATGGGCGCGGTGGTGAACCCTGCCTCCGTTGTGGCCGTCGGCTCATTGCAACGCACGCGATCGACGGGCGCGGGTCGGTCTTCTGCGCGACGTGCCAGCGCTGAGCTAGCGTCGACGCAACTTGATCTCGCGGTCGGCTCGGCGGCTGCGGACGTTCAACAGCTTCGCACACACGTACGAGCCCACGCGCGCAATCACGCCGGTGTGTACATCATGCGCGGCGCGCACGGCGACGTGCTGTACGTGGGCAAGAGTACGCAACTCCGAACCCGACTGCTTTCGTACTTCCGTTTGCCGTGGCCAGAGCATCGCCATGCCCGCATGCTCCGTGAAACGGCGTCGATCGAGTGGGAAGAGACGCCGAGTGAGTTTGCGGCGCTTCTGCGCGAAGTGCGTCTCATACGCGCGCATCTGCCGCGTTACAACGTCCGCTCGGCGCGTCCACTCGACAAATGGTGGGTAATCACGATCGGCGATGGGCCCGCGCCACGTTTGCGCATTCAACGTGCGAGTGCCGCCATGCGAACCGCAGGTCGCGGATCAGTCGTTGGTCCGTTTGCCACTCGACGACCGCTGGTGGATGCCTTGCGCGTGTTGAATGACGCGCTCGGCCTGCGCGATTGCTCCGAGCGCGTGCCGATGATTCTGCGTGACGCTGGCGATCTGTTCGACGACGTCGCCTACCCTGCGCTGGCGCGCACGCCCGGCTGTCATCGCTACGAAACAAAACGCTGTCTTGGGCCCTGCGTCGGCGCATGTGGAGAGTACGAGTATCGCGCGCAGCTCACACGTGCTCGGGCCGTGCTCGAAGGGCGCGACGATGCGCCGCAACAACAGCTTGTGCGCGAGATGTCCGTGGCGAGTGCGGCACTCTCCTACGAACGTGCAGGTTGGTTGCGCGATCGTCTCACGGCGCTGCAGGAGCTCGAGGCGCAACTGGCACGGGTCCGCGAAGCGATCACACGCCCAAGTTTTGTCTATGCCGTTCGAGGTCAGGACGGCGATGATCGACTCTACCTCGTTCGCCACGGGCGCGTCGTGCATGAGGCGAACTGCTCCGATATGACCGCCGTCGACGTGTTGCACGCGCGCGCACGAGAGCAGCTTGCAGCATCGCACGCAGCACCGGCTGATCAACTCGACGAATTGCTGATGATCGAGCAGTGGTTTCGTGCGCGTCCCCGCGAACTCGCGTACGCAGCGCCAACGGTCGTAGAGGCATTGCAGACACTGACGCACATCGGGGAATCCGCCGAGGGGCTCAGTTCAGTCACGTCCCACTGGACTCTCGCCAACGTGAGCTACAAAAGGTGATTTCTGCGCGTGTTGGTGAATGCAATCCGTCCATTCAAAAGAGGCACGCGGGCCAACCAATTCCCGGCGTTTGCCATCTCTCGGGCGGACATCGGTGTGTGGCACGTGCTGAAACGGATTGGTGAAGGCGGCATGGCGACCGTGTACGAAGCTGTACGTCGCGATCTCGACATGCCCAAACGCGCCGCACTCAAGACCGTGCGCGGCCGTTCGAGTGACGCGCTGCGTCACCGTTTCACCCGCGAGCGACGAATTCTCGCAACGCTGGAACACCCGAACATCGCGGCGCTGCTCGACGGTGGAACAGTCAGCAATGGTGCACCGTGGTTTGCGATGGAATTTGTCGAAGGTGAGCGCATTGATCGATGGTGCGCCGAGCGGCAAATCGATCTCAAGGCGCGCGTTCGACTGATTTTGCAGGTTTGTCGCGCGGTGCAGTA
The DNA here is from genome assembly GCA_043753735.1 of Gemmatimonadaceae bacterium. Taxonomy (GTDB): domain Bacteria; phylum Gemmatimonadota; class Gemmatimonadetes; order Gemmatimonadales; family Gemmatimonadaceae; genus Gemmatimonas. Next base: position 4,041 of record JAYUWD010000172.1, on the reverse strand, counting down.
CGCGCACAATCGGCTCGTTGTCCATCGCGATGTCAAACCGAGCAACATTCTCGTCACCACCGACGGCACGGTAAAGCTGCTGGACTTCGGCATTGCGAAGCTCATCGCGACCGTCGAACTGGGTGACGAGACAGCGACGGGTGCCCTTATGCTCACGACCGACTACGCAAGCCCGGAGCAGCTGCGCGGCGACCCGGTCACCACAGCGAGCGACTTGTACTCGCTCGGCGTGGTGCTCTTCGAGCTGCTCAGTGGCATGCGTCCATTCGCGATGCGGGGACAAGGGCTGCGTGAGTTGCGCAGACTCGCCGACACCGAAGCGCCGATGCTGACGGCGGTGGTGAGCGAACTTTCGGCGCGTGAAGCGGGCTTTCCCGATGCTGAACGCCTGCGTGCAGCGGTGCATGGCGACCTCGAAGCGATCATTGCCAAGGCGTTGCGCAAGGATGTTGCGGAGCGCTGTTCGTCGGCCGAACGTCTTGCCGACGATCTTGTGGCGTGGCTCGAGTCACGTCCGGTCAGCGCGCAACCTGACTCGTTGCCCAGCCTATGCATTGCTCGAGCGGGCGGATCTCGCGGCGGCGCACGGCACGCGATGAAACGTGCCGCTTGCGCAACGCAGCTTTCGTGACGCCCTTGCATCCTTCGACTCGATCAGTACGAAGATGTCTCCCACCGGCGCCGATTCGGCACGCATCGAACAAACGCGTCAACGCCTGCCTGCCGCCGCCCTTAAATGACAGCGGCGTGAACTATTTTATTGCGCCAGCGGCACCGGCGCGCCGTGGATCTGCGCCTGCGGTAATCGTTTTGCCGTTGATCGTGATTGCGGCGCCGTAGCCCTCCCGCACCTCACCCCGCAAGGAGACAAAGCTGATCTCGTAGCCAAGCGCGCGAAGTCGCTTGACGACGTCGGGCGAGAAGCCGTCTTCCATCTGAATCGTGTACGGCGTCTGGTTGATGCCACCTGCGCCCACGCTGCGCCCGCCCGGCGCTGCCGCGAGAGGACCTCCGCCGCCGGGGAGAAAGCGCGGTAGCTCAAGCGCGCGTTGCGCATCGAATCCGTAATCGAGCACGCCAAGAGTGACTTGATACACGGCCGACGTGATCCATGCGTTACCCGCTGCGCCGACAGCGAGTACGGGATTCCTTCCCTTGAATACGATCGTTGGTGCAAGTGTGCTGCCGTGTCGCATGAATGGAAGACGAGATCCGTACTGCGTCGCGTCTGTACCATACGACGTGAGTTTATCGTTGCTCAGAAATCCAAGCCCCGGTGTGACGTAGAAATTGCCACCCCAGGTGCCGAGTGTCTGCGTGACGGCGACCACGTTGCCATCGTTGTCGGCGACCGTGAAAGCGGTAGTGCCTGCCGCGTGGCAGACGTCGACTTCTCGCGCATGTTCATCGCCGCACGGGGATGACGCGTCGTGCGAATCGGCGGGCAGGTCGTGGTCGCGCGCATGTCCGTCAGTTCCAGGAGCACTCTTCGTGTCAGACGCCTTCTTGGCAGGCTTGAGACAGGCGAGCGTGTCACCGCGAACATCCGCTGGGCGGAGTGCATGCTCTGCGTTGTAGCAGCCCCAGCGAACGCGCGCTGTGTCACGATTGGTGATTGGTGCCACGTCGATGGGCCACATTGCCGGATCGGCAATGCGATTGCGCGACGAGGGCACGAGAACCCATGCCGTAAGTGCGGCATGAAGTGTCGCCGCGTCGTCGGTGTACGGCTTCGGGTTGGGGAACTGCTCGAGCAGGTTAAGACGAGCAACGAGTTCGGCACCTCCGCTTACCGGCGGCGCACTCGAGTAAAGCGTGTAGCCGCGATAATTGCCACTCACGGTTTCTCGTTCCGGCGCAAAGTAGCGGGCGAGATCGCTCAGTTTCATCGCATTGCCTTTGCCGTGAAGATCGTCCACCCACTTTTTCGCGACGTCACCTTTGTAGAAGCCGTCCGCACCGTTGGCCGCGATCTGCTCGAGCACCCACGCCAGATCCGGATTCTTGATGGTGTCGCCCGCGACGAGCGGCTTCCCATCGCGGAAGAACAGCGCGCGACTGCCTTCGTACTTGGCGAAATGCTCGCGTTCAGTGGCCAACGTTGTAGCCAGTCCTTCGGTCACCATGTAACCGTTGCGCGCTGCGCGAATGGCAGGGGCGAGAACGTCCTTCCACGCGACTTTGCCGCTGCCGTATTTCTTCCAGGCCGTGTGCATGCCGGCGACGGTGCCCGGTACATTCACCAACACTGGTCCATCCGACGGATAGCGACCGTTCGTCAGCAGCGAGGTGTTTGAAAGTCCGCCATCCTCGGGCACGCGACTCATGAATTCGATCAGCGTCGGCTTGGCCATCCCTTTCAGCGTAATGATCATTTCGCCGTAGCCGCCAACACCACTCGCATCAGGTTCAACGACGCCAAGTGCGAAGCTGACCGCGGCCGCGGCATCGACGACGTTGCCGCCAGCGCGCAGGATCTCAAGCCCCGCTTCGGTGGAGACCGGATTGGCGCTCGACACCCCAGCGCGCCCCATCGCTGCGTTTCGCAGTGCAGGACGATCGCGCAGCATCGCATGAATCACACGCTGCAGTTCATCGTCGTTGGCTGCGGCAATTGCGGCGGCACGATGCCTGGTCTTTACCGCTTCCCACACCACGCGGCGAGCAGTGGCATCAGGTTGCGAGAAGTACAGCCCAGTTGAGCGTTCCCATACGCGATCGTACGCGTCGGCGTTGCGCAAAGCGCGATCGACAGGTTCCGCCAATGTTGGCGGTAGGAACAACAGGTCGGGGCCTGCAGGCGCGGCGAGAATGAGCAGTGAGTCCTTGCTGTCGAAGCGTACCGTGTTGCTGCGATCACCCAATCGATCGGGATCACCGTTATAACCGACCGTCACTTCGTCGTATTCGGCAATGGCCATCGTGCCCCCCACTGGGGCCCACGCAATGTCGCCATGATGAGACGATGCAAAGCTGCTCCAGCGACCATCCATCGGCACAACCCACACGCCAGTTCTGGTCGAAAGCGCAATGCGATTGTCGGGAGACCATGCAAGCCGTTCAGCGTTCTTGTCGCTATTCGCCGTCTGCTCGTTGTTCGTCGCCATTGTACGCACCAGCACGCGACGCCCGGCTTCACTCGAAACGATGTACGCCAGCCGCTCGCCATCGGTAGAGAAGCGAGGCGCCGACTCGGTCTGCTCACTGGTGTTGAGTCGACTCTCCTTGCCGTCCAGGGCGCGAAGCCAAATTCGTGTAGCGTTTCCTGTACCGCGCACAAACGCGATGCGTCCATCTTTCGCGATAGATGGCGAGCTCTCGGTGAACGGCGTCGGCTGAAGAAGCGCTGGAGTTCCGGCAACACCATCCTCCGTGACACTCACCTGCCAGAGGTCAAATGTGCCGGCACGGTCAGATGCGAACACAATACCCTTGCCGTCATTGCTCCAGGCGGGGTCACGGTCCCATGCCTTTCCGGTCGTGATGCGCAACAACTTCCCGCCGTTTGCACGGCGGACGTACAGATCTCCGTCAACCGAAAGCGCCAGCGCACCCGTGGGCGAGAAGGCAGGAGAACGCGCACCGCGCAACCACGCGGAATCCGGCACGACAGTTTGCAGCACCAATGCCGCAACAAGAACGAGGCTCATTCACTTCTCCCAGGAGTTGGCAACTGCAATCTCACGGCGCTGCTGCGTATGCTGCTCGCGCTACGGGGCGTCAGCGGCGACGCCGAGTGGAATGAGTTCGACATCAGCTTTGCCGTTGTGGATGTAGAGCCGCGCAACCGACGGTTGCAGCTTGAATCGTCGTGGCCCCGCTGCGCCCGGATTGACGACGATGCGTCGTGCAGCGCGCGTGATCAGCTGGATGTGCGTGTGGCCGTAGACGATCACATCTGCCTTCATGTACAGCGCGACAAGTCGAGGCGGGGTTGTATTCTCGACCTCATGCCCATGGGTAACGACAACGCGCACGCCACCGATCGTCTCTTCGATACGTTGCACAAGATCTGCACGCCCCGGTGCATCGGTGTTGCCA
>JAYUWD010000171.1:0-5875 GCA_043753735.1 Gemmatimonadaceae bacterium | reverse complement strand
GATTTCCGACACCGGCCGCGAGCATCGCATACGACGACGTGGCGATGTTTGCCGCGTCGAACCAGAGCAATGCGGCGGTGGTGATCACATGAGGCAATTGCATGCCGCCCACAGCGTAGTCGTGCGACGCTGCGATGAATCCCGCATCAGCCATTGCAGCGATCGCGCGCTTCACGGCCTCGGGCGTTACAACGTGGCCGTCTCGAATGAAGGGCTCATATTCGTCGCTCTCACGATGGTGCGGCTGAAGCTCTGACTCCGCGAGACTTTTCGCCGTGGCGAGAACCGCGTCAAACGTTTCGCGGGAATGATCCGCGTAACGCTCACGCTCCGTGAGCGACACCGCATCCAACACTTCGTACAACTGGAATTCGAGATCGCGAGGATTGAGAAGCTGCGGCGTCACCGATCGCTACCTCGCATCCAGCTGTCGATACCACGCTGTCATCGCACGTTCCAGCGAAGGCTTGCTCGCCATCCACTCGCCGAGCGCCGCTGGAATGGCATAGCTGTCGCTGACCTGTGCAGCGGTGGTGCCTTCCTTGTGACCGCGTCGTGCCGCCGTTTCGATGTTGTCGAGCAGCGCGAGATAGCGCGTGAGTGCCGAGCGATCGGCAAGCGCCCCGTGTCCCGGCACAAACGTTGGGGCATGCGTCTTCTCCAATTTGCGCACGGATGCCGCCAAAGTACCCGGCACCGCATCCACGAAGTTCGGAAACATGCCATTCCACACCAGATCACCCGTCCAGGTGATCCCCGCATCGTCGTCGATGATTGCGATATCGCTGGCCGTGTGACCACTCAGTGAATCGAGTCGCACGCGCCGATTGCCGAGATCGATCGTACCCGGATTGTCGGCCGCCACAATGACAACGTCCGCGAACGCGCGCGTCAGCGCATCGTCCTTGGCCGGTGCCACGGCGCCGCCCCCGAACACCAGATCGCGTGTGCGCGCCGTGGCATGCACCGTCGGCTTCCCAATGGCGGTCGTGTATCCGGCGAGTCCGCCTGAGTGATCGGTGTGGTAGTGCGTGAGTACCACATGCGTCGGCCAACGCCCGGTTAACTCACGCGTGCGTTCAGCCAGCCACTGCGCGCCAGCGGGCCGGTAAAACCCTTCGACGGCGATGACACCACTGGTCCCGGCGATGATGCCGCCGTTCGCGAACGTCGTCCGATCGCCGCCCAGCGGTGTGGACACCAGCGCCCAGCTGTCAGCGCCGATGAGGTCGAGGCGGGCAAAGGGTGTCGTTGCTACTGTCGGATGCGCGGGTGCAGTCCATCTACGTCGCGTGGCGAGCGGTGCGCATGCGGAGGCCAGCGCGAGGTATGCGATGCATCCACCGGAGCTTTTGAGGAAGGCGCGACGGGACGTAGTCATCGTCTAACGTTGCGCGCAGAATCGCGCGAGCGCGAGCTATCCGCAGACCGAGCTCGCGGACTGGGCGGCTGCGAGTCTGTAGCGCGACGGTACAAGATCTCGTTGGCATTGGCTGACTCATACAAGTCAACCATCGGCAGTGGATAATCACGGCCAACCGCAAAATCATAGCGATTCTGTTCGGCTGTGGTGAGCTTGTCAGGACGATGGATCGCGCCATTGGGAATCGATCGCAGCTCGGGAATCCAATGCCGTACGAACGCGCCGGTGGGATCGTAGTCGAGACTCTGTTTGTGCAGGTTGAAGAAGCGGAAACCACGTGCGTCGTTGCCAACACCGGCGGCATACGTCCAATTGCCCCAGTTGCTGGCAACGTCATAGTCCACCAGCAACGACTCAAACCACTCGGCGCCGGCCCGCCAATCGATGCGCAGATTCTTGGTAAGGAAACTAGCGACGTTCTGCCGTGCGCGATTGCTGGTGAAGCCCGACAATGTCAACTCCCGCATCGAGGCGTCCACGAGCGGGAATCCGGTGTTCCCGCTTGTCCAGCGCTCGAAGTCCTCGCGCGCCCACCGGTCGTCGAGCGAGCGCCATGGAAGCGCGAGCCGCTGCAAGCCGTCGACTGAAAAAATGGCATCACCTTCCTTGGCCGCGACAAAGCGAAAGTAGTCCCGCCAGAGCAACTCGAACACGAGCCAGTAGGTGCTGTCGTTCCGCACCCGTTCGCGCTCGTAGCGTTGCACTTCCGTCCACACGCGTCTTGGTGAGAGGCACCCCATCGCAAGCCACGGCGAAAGTTTGCTTGAGTCGTCGACGTTCAGCATGCCGTTGCGCGTGTCCTTGTACGTGCGCAGTCGATCGTGCTCCCACAAGAAGCTCGCCAGACGCGCCACTGCCTCACGCTCGCCGCCACGTGGACGAAAAAGGGCGCGTTCGTCCAACGGTGGGTCAGTCAAGCCAAGTGAACGGAGTGTCGGGAGCGCACCCGAATCAATCGAAGGCGTCGTGAAACGGGTGACTGCAGAAAGCGGCTGGCGAATTTTTGTGTCACGCTCCACAAGGTTGCGAAAGCGCGTGAAGAGTGGCGGGAGCGCATCGAGTGCAAACGGGAGATCGTCGGGGTGATATAGCGTGTGTCCCCAGAAACCTTCAAGCGTCGCGCCAACCTCCGCGAGGGCCGCTGCCACATCCGCCTCGACCGTCGTCTCCTCCGACGCGACCTCTTCGTGATGGAGCACCCGGGTTGCGCCCAAGGCGCGCGCAAGCTCGGGCAGCACCGCCTCCGGCGTGCCAACGCGGATAACCAGTTCGCCACCGCATGATCGGCATGCGTCGCGCATCGCTGACAACGACTCGATCAGGAATTGCGCGCGAAATGCGCCGGTCTTTGGGGCACCATGCGGCAGCGTGCCAAACTGACGCGGGTCGACACAGAAGACGGGTACGACAGCGGCGCCCGTGGTGACGGCACGGTGCAGCGGTTCGTGGTCGTCGAGCCGCAGATCGTTGCGCAGCCAGACGAGGATGGGAGCGAGCGTGGACACAGATCTGGGGACGGACTTGTTGACGGACGAGGTTACCCATTTGGCGACGTGGTCCGGGTGGACCGACAGGGCACCAACGGCTCGCTGCACCATGAGTTCCCGATCGGGTCGAGACGCGTGGCGCCGCTGCTGCGAAGCGACCGTCGGCGCGTTAACGTCCCAGAACCTTGATATCGAGGCTCCCCCAAGTCATGCCACGTCCTTCTCCTACGCCTGCTGTGCTTGCACCACGTCCTCGCATCGCCGCATTCACGCGCGGTGCTCGAACATGCATGATTTTCGCCGTTGGTCTGCTAACCGCGTGCAATCAACGACGTGCGGCCGAAGCAGTCCTACTCGGCAAGCAGTTCGCGCTGTCGAGCAACATTCCGTATGACACCGGTGCGCGTCACTCGCTCGACGTCTACCGCCCAAAAGATGTCGGCGTCAAACCGGTGCCCGTGATCGTATTTCTTTATGGTGGGCGCTGGCAGACCGGAACCAAGGACGAATACAAGTTGGTTGGCGACGCGATTACCCGTCGCGGCTACGTCGCGGTGATCCCCGACTACCGCCTTGCGCCACTGGCAAAGTTCCCGGCGTGGATCGACGACGCCGCGCACGCACTGCGCTGGGTGCACGATAGCATCGCAAACTACGGTGGCGACACGGCGCAGCTCTTTGTCGTTGGACATTCTGCCGGTGCGCACACAGCGACCGTGCTTTCACTCGATGATCGCTATTTGCTGCGCGCCGGCGTCCAGCCCGAGTTCGTGCGCGGCTACGTGAGCATGGCCGGCCCTGTCGACACCGTGTGGACCGATCCCGATGTGCAGGAGTTGATGGGGTCCCGCGACGGGTGGCCAGGAACGTATCCCGCACAACTCGTGTCTTCGACACAACACCAACCGTTGTTGCTGCTGCACGGCATAAAGGACAAGACCGTGCTCCCTGCCAATTCCACCAAGCTCGCGGAGCGTATCGGGAAGTTCGGCGGTCACGCCTGCGCAAGGCTTTACCCCAACCTCACGCACATATCAATCGTCGTGGCATTCATGATTCCACGCTTGCCCATCGCCAAAGTCATGGACGATGTGCAGGCGTTTGTGCGAAGCCCATCGGCCAATCCCTGCGGCACCAACAGCAGCGTTCCCACTTCAACCACACCGTGACCATGCGTTGTACCACACTCGCCCGCTCGACGATTGTGCTTGTCGCATCGGCGTCGATCGCCTCGGCATCCATCGCGAAGGCGCAGGCAATCGCAGCAGCACAAGCAACGGTGCCGAGCCCCGCGTCGATTCTTGGATACGAGCCGGGCACTGCGCGAAAGTTGCCGACCTGGAAACAGGTCACGAACTATTTCACTGCACTCGACAAAGCGAGTCCCCGCGTCACTGTGCGCACACTGGGCAAGACGACACTTGGTCGACCGTTTCTCGTGGCGTTCATCGCCGATGCAAACACGTTGAAGAATCTCGAAAAGTATCGGCAGATTCAGCGCAAGTTGATGGACCCGAGACTGCGTGCGAAAGATGAACTGGAGTCGCTTCTCGCGACGGGGAAAAATGTCATTCTCATTACGTCGAGCATTCATTCCACTGAAGTTGGCGGTTTCACAACGCCGCTTGTAATCGCTGATCGGCTGGCCCGCGCCGCCACCCCCGAAGCGCGCAACATTCTGGCCAACACGATCATCATGTTGGTGCCGAGCCAGAATCCGGATGGCGTCGATATCGTGGGCGACTGGTATCGCTCCACCCTCGATACGCCGGCCGAAGGCACGTCGCCGCCGGAGCTGTATCACAAGTACACCGGACATGACAACAACCGCGACTGGTACGCCTTCACACAATTTGAAACACGCTACACCGTTGATTCGCTCTACACCCCGTGGGACCCCCAGATCGTCAACGATATTCACCAACAGGGGTCGAACGCCGGACGCATTTTCATTCCACCGTACATGGACCCCGTCGAGCCGAACATCGATCCCGTGCTTACGGCCGGCACCAATGCTCTTGGCTTGGCGATGGGTTGGCGCATGACCGGCGAGGGAAAGACGGGCATCGCTTCCAATGCCGCGTACGATCAGTGGTCACCGGCGCGTCAGTATTCGCTGTACCATCGCGGAGTTCGCATTTTAACTGAGACTGCGAGCGCGCGGCTGGCGACATCCATCGAGTTGCCGTTCGCGTCACTCGGCGCTGGGCGTGGTTACGACGCGAAGAACGCGACGTGGAATTTCCCGTCGATCTGGCCCGGCGGTACGTGGAGCTACGGCGACATCGTGTCGTATCAGGTGAGTGCGACATGGGCCATGCTTGGCGAAGCGGCGCGCGATCGTCGCGCGTGGCTCGAGAGCTACGCCGCAATCGGCGATCGGGCGATGGACCCCAAGCACCCGTGGACACCCACCGAAACTCCGACTGCGTTCGTGATTCCCAAAGCGCAACCTGACACGCAGGCGTTACAACGCATGCTCTGGACGTTGCAGCACGGTCAAGTGGAAATCCGTACCTCGACTGCGCCGATCACGGCCGATGGCAAAACATTTCCGATCGGCAGCTATGTCGTATCAACCGTTCAGCCGTTTGGTGGTTATGCGAAGACGATGCTCGAACGTCAGCATTATCCCAACCTGTTCGACTATCCCGGTGGGCCGCCCAAGCGTCCGTACGACGTCACGGCGCACACCTTGCCACTGCTGTTCGGTGTCGAGGTCGCGGCGATCACCACAGCGGCATCGATGTCGACGTCGCTCGTGCCCGCGGTTGCGGAGCCCAGGTATGCGGTGAGTGGATTGAGCGATGCAAAAGCGCGTCGCATCGGCATCTATCGCAGCTACAACGCATCGATGGACGAGGGTTGGACACGGTGGGTGTTCGATGTGAACCGCATTGCCTACACCACCATCGGCGACAAGGACGTACGCGCCGGTTCGCTCATCGATCGTTTCGACGTCATC
>JAYUWD010000170.1:0-1867 GCA_043753735.1 Gemmatimonadaceae bacterium | reverse complement strand
CGCTTGTACGCACCGCGCAGGAATACGGATCACCGGCGCGCATCGTCGAAGCGGTCGTGCAGGTGAATGACCGACGGAAAGGCGCGATGGCATCGCGTGTGATCGCAGCCGCCGGCGGTTCACTGCGGGGCAAGACGGTCGGCGTGCTCGGCGTCGCGTTCAAGCCGAACACCGACGATATGCGCGACGCTCCGAGCTTGGCGATTGTGCCGGCGCTTCAGGATGCCGGAGCCAAGGTACGTGCATTCGATCCGGCAGCGATGCACGAAGCGCAGGCTTTGTTGCCGGGCGTGATATGGTGTGAGGATGCCTACGACGTTGCAAAGGGTGCCGACGTGCTCGTGCTGATCACCGAGTGGAACGAGTTCCGTGCACTCGATCTCAATCGGATAGCGGCGGCGATGGTCGCGCCGGTGCTCGTTGATTTGCGCAACGTTTATCGGCCTGAGGAAGTGCGCGCTGCAGGGTTCAAGTACAGCAGTATCGGACGTGTTTGAGGCAGATGACCGCACGGTCTTGGAGCACCCGCGCCGCCTCTGACCGGGGCGGCGCGTCGTTTGGCACCTTCATACAGCAATTCAGCCGCTGTGCAGACTTGTGTGATGCGTAAGCAGTGCGACGATAACCGCGCCGATCGCCAGAATGGCCACCATTCGCATCGTCTGTCGTTCGTTACGCCACACAATTCCCCTGAGCCGATGGTTGCCGACGACCTTTCATTGCTGGAACAAAGGGCAATGGTTGTGCCCGCCGCGCAAGCTACGATTATGTGGCTTGGGCTCTTGCAGACTTAGCACCGCCAGCGGACGCAGGGTGTGATGCTCGCCTCACGTGAATTCGCTGCATGGATCACTTCTGTGACAGCGTCCTGAGGCGTTTCACGGTGCTCCGGCCGGGATACGTTTCATGTGAGTGCAAACGGTGTTCATCCCTGATGCAGAGTTGCGGCGCGCTGTCGCAAGACTGCTACATGTCGTTGCCGAAATCCCGCATCGCGCCACGCTAAGTGCACCGAAACTACGTATCAAAGCTCGGGTACACCGGCGCTCAAACACGCGCCCTTTCCGGTGCATGACCATGCAAGGGTCGTCGCACCCGCGGGCGACGCTGACCATCCAGTGATCGGACGCCTGATCCTGCCGCACTGCTTGGCGGCGTTGGTAATGTCGAGCTACTGAGGGCGGATCGTCCCGTGCGCCACGCCAACTCCCAGCGTGGACGCGATCCCGACCCGAAAGCCCCCACGTCGCATCGCGGACGCCCATACGCCAAAGGGCAACCGACGTCCCGCCAACGCACCGGGATAGATGTTGATTGATGCGACCGTTTCGTAATCGACTCTCGCCAGCACCGATACCAACAGCGATCCATTACGGTCGAGAAACAGTCCCGCACTGGGTTTGAGAATGACCGTGCGCGTATCGGTCGCCGAGTCCACGACGGGCGTTTGCACCGCGTCCGCACCGACTGCGACGGAGAAACTGCGCCCCTGCCCCACGTCGCGCGATACACCGAACAGCGTCGACACACCGAACATGTAGAGCCCTTTCCACTGCGTCGTACGGGGTACCTTGAAGCGCAGCACGAATTGCTGACCGCCATTCTCCAACGTCTGGCCCGGCAGCGTGAACGACGGTTGCAACGGCCAGTTAGTGAGCTCGAGAGTGCTGCTGAAAAGTCGTTGCACGCGATCCGATCGGAAGAGCAGAAAGCCGGCCGGGTCGAACAGCAGCAGGTCCGTCGCAGCATCCACGCTCCTTGGCCCTGGCCGTTCCGTCATCTCATTGAGCACATGCGACACCGTCATGGTGAGCGCGGACCACGCCACCGGATGCGCGACATGATGTTGCTCGAACCATTCGGTCAT
>JAYUWD010000169.1:0-1870 GCA_043753735.1 Gemmatimonadaceae bacterium | reverse complement strand
GATCATCGATGAAAAGCATCCCGCCACGACGCAAATACTGCCGCAGCACCTCCGCTTCCTTGTTTGAAAAACGTACGGGCAAGTGCCCGGTGAGATAGAGCAGCGGATAACCGTACACGACTTCTGACGAAAGCGGTACGGAGACGCCCTGCGGACGCACGGGCAGGCTCGTGTAGCGAGCGATCGCATCGATGACGTTGGCCGGCACCATCGGCGCCGAGTCCCAATCTCCCGACTCATACTGCGCAGTCGCAAAGACAAATGACTGGACGCTCGCACCGGTATGTTCGTCCATCACGGTGGCCCCACGCGCGACCAAGCCGTGTTCGACGCGCGGGTCATACCGCTGAGTGTACGTCGCGCGCGCGCAAATGCCATCGTCGCCTCGCCGCCGCGATTCAATGCATTGGCCAGCAACTCCAATGCTGCGGCGAAATCGGGCGCATCTCCCACCACCTCAAGGCGAAGCACGGCGATGGAATCGCGCGCTGACGATGCATCGGTGATGGCAAGCGTTGCCGCACGCAGCAGACGCGCCTCTCGACTACGTAGCCGAGACGATTGCACGACGCGCCTCGAGCGAAGATTGGTGGTTCCCGTGTCCTTGCCCGCGAGTCTGATTTTGGCGAGATCGAGAATTACGACCGGTGGCTTCCCGCGCAGATAGAGGCGCGAGGCTGCACGCGCGCGCTCAATAGCCGCGAGTGCAACGCGCATGTGTGGAATAGCACCCTTTCTGTCACCCAATTCAAGCGCACGCCCTGCATCCCACATCGCGTTGTACGCCTCAAGTAGCGGCTTGTTGATACCGATCACCGGCGAGTCGTCGCCTTCTTCGAGGACTGCTGCACCATTTACGTCGGGGGGCATGACAAGCTTCCCGTCGACGAGCTTGATCCCCTTCTCATCGCCTTCCGCATGTTCGGCTGAGGATTGGTTGCCGAGTCGCTGAAAGACTGCTTCCCCGACGGCGAGCCGGAGTCGTGTCTGATCCCGCGCGAGCTTGCTCGTTTCGTCCGCGAGCACGATCGTCGTGAGTCTGGCGCGACGTGCCTCAAGCTTTTCTGTCAGCAGCAACAACATGCGTTGGCTCAACAGCGACTTGTCCACTTCCGGCGGCGGCGCAGCGTCAACCGCGACGGAGTCATATTCTGCAGGGCGCGCGATACGTATGGAGCGTGTCTCACTGTTTCCCCATTCGCGCATTACCGCAGGGTACGCGTCGCGTGCAACAGCCCGCAGGTGAACGATGTCCCCGGGGCCGAGCTTCATCGAGTCGAGATCCAAGGCCGTACGCAGCGTGGCATCGTGTATGACACCGTGCGTAACAGTGCGCGCATCGGCGTAGCGGTGCGCCCCGACGCGGACGGTGCGCGCCGTGAAGCGTTCGCCTTCGCCCGAGCTGATGATCATCTCGAACGCCGCGTTGGCGAGTCCCAGATCATCATGCAACGTTGCTTCGAGCAGCAACTTTCCGGTCGCGCTGCGCAGCACGCTGTCGCGAGCCGGCGTTCGCAGACTCACACGCGGGATCGAGTCGTCGTACCCTTCAATCAGCAACAGCCGACTCGCGCGGGCTCGCATGACGCGGAGTTCAGTCGGCGCCGCCGTGGTGGTGAGGGTTGCACTCCATCCGTTGGATGAGACCGATGGATTCAGTGTTGACGCACCGCCAACAGCCGCGCGCGCGGTCATCGCTGAATCGAGCAGTGTTCGCAACGCGATCGACGAGGGTACGTCGCCATTACCTTCGATCGTGAGTTTGCTCGCGCTCAATACTTTCACACCATCCGCGTCGCCTAATTGTTGCGTCGGCAGCTGCGCGTACGCCGGCGGCTGGACACGAACCAACCACTTCCCGATCGGTGCG
>JAYUWD010000168.1:0-5903 GCA_043753735.1 Gemmatimonadaceae bacterium | reverse complement strand
TGATCACATCGGTAGTCTCGGGGTCCCACACCGACGATTCAATCATGTGCGGGTTGTGCTGCTTGAACCATTGGAACAGCGGCTCAGTCCGCGCGGCCTGCACTCGGCGGAAATAGTTGCGAGCGTGATGCGGATGGATGCCTGAGGCTGCGCCCAGTACAAGGCTGGCCGTACCCTCGGGCTTCACGCACGTGATACGCGCCGCAGGGGCGATCCCGAGATGTTCGGCGATTGCCGCATTGGTGTCGAGACAGATCTGTGCGCCGCGTTCAAGAACGCTCGCGTTCAGCAGCAGCTGCGGGCGTTCAAGAATGCCGCAGATCGAAACACCCAACAGCGATTCGCGCTCATTGATGAAACGTGTCACCGGGCCGAGGTAGCGGATGTCCGTGTACGCGGCCTGCAGGGTGCCCAATAGCGAGGCTGCACGGCAGTTGTCGAGGAACTCCGCTTCACTGTCGCAGGCTGCCGCGTTGATGGTGGTCAGGTTGCACATCTGCCAACCCGAAACGCGTTCACCCAACTCCACATCATGCCGGCCATACGACGCGAGCTTTTCGCGCGACGATTCGTCGACCACCAGTGACGGCGCGAGCCCGATTTCGACGCAGGGGTTTGCGCCGTATTCGGGATTGTCTACAAAATAGAAGCCTGGTTCGCCGAACTCCTTTTGATATTCGAAGAGTCGTGTGAAGTCACGCTGCTGCACATGCTCGCGTACGAGCACCGCAGAGTTATTCGATTTGCCGCGCTGTGGATTGGTCTCGAACCAGTTGCCGGTTTTCGCCGACGCCATTTCGTCATCGTCGGCCGAGAACAGGCAGATTGTCGCGGACCGTCTGATGCCACCGGAGAGCACCGCCACCGCGACGTGCATCATGATGTCGTACACTTCGATCGACCGCAGCGCGCGGCCTGGCACTTGTTCGAGAACGCGCTCGACCGCGACCAACGCTTTCTTGAGGGGCAGGTGTCCGGGCGCGCGACCACCCGAGGTACGCAGCGGTACGCCGCGCGGGCGAATCTCACTGAAGTTGAATTCAACTTTGGTGCCGTTCAGGTAGCTCACCAGCAGCGCGTCGAGTGCATCTGCCCACCCTTCCAACGTGTCTGGCACCGTGTGATGCACGACAGGCATTTCGTTTTCGGCGGCGCGCAGCGGGAAACCCGGCAGTTGCGCAACGTGATGTCGCTGCACGCTGAATCCGACCCCCGTTCCCGAGAGCAACAGGAAAAAGGATTCCTTGAACGCGTCTAGTCGATTCATGTGCGTGAAGGCGCAGTTGAACATGCGCGCGTTGTTCGCTTCGATGGCCGTGCCACCAAACTGCAATGAACGCATGCTGGGCAAAATCGCACGACGCTGGAGTGCGTCCTCCGTGTCGCCCATCAGTGCACGCAGCGAGCGCCCACCCATCCCACCGACCGGCAGATCGAGACGATCGGCAAAGTGTGCTCGGTGCATGTCCATCACGCGGGTGAACGCCTCGGCTGGCGTTTCGCGCCGACCAAGATCCTCGCGGTAGCGCGAATATCGGGAGATGAAGATGTAGTCCTGCAACCCGTTTTCTTTGTGCGCCGCAAGGCGGAGCGTGGCCCGCGTGGCGCGATGAATCACGTAGCGTTTGGCGATATCCCAGTGCCCGCGCGCGGCGATCATCATCTCGACGATGTCCTGAATCTCCTCGACCGTCGGTACGCGATTCTCGACTTTGCGCTGCACCGTGTTTACGACGAGTTGCGTGATCGCCAGCACTTCCGAGAAATCCGCGAACCCCAATCCGAAGCGCGCTGCTGCATCGTTGGCAAGTGGATTCGCCGCGTTGTCATGACGCGAAGCGAAAAACGCGAGTGCAATGGCGCGCGTGATACGCTCCGGGTCCCAGGCAACAGAACGTCCGTCGCGCTTGACGACGGCGTGTGCGGTGACGGCGAGCGGTGCGGGTTCGTACGTAGTGAACGAGAGCGGCGGTGGCGCGAATGCAGCAGTCATACAAAATACCGTTCGGAAGTGAAAACACGTGTTGCGCACACTCCCGAGGACCACCCGCACGATCGTTTTACGACAACCGCATTGTCGCGAAACGAAAAGAGCTCCTTGCAGTGAACGCAAGGAGCCCAACGGAGTCACAGGCATGCGTATGCCAGCGACTGTCCCCGGCACATCCTCCCTCGAGGGTGTACGCGGACTCCCGGTTTCTGGCAGGTCTTCTGGCTCGGGATTCATCCTCCGAAGTCGCCTTCCCACGTCGCCCAGACGCAGTGGCTGCAAACTTCGTTGTCCTCCCTCACAGCGGCGGGGCCGCCCCGGAATCGCACCGGGTTCCCTCTTCGCGTCACCCATCGCGCGAGCAATGGACGACGACCAGCACCTATGTCTTGTTGACCAACAAATACAATAAACTTGCCCGCTTTCGCGAACGGGGAATCATTGGCCCGAAGCTCTCGCCTGTCAAGCGACTTGTTTTTCCAGGTGCGACCGGTGGCGATTACGGTTGCGTTGTCCGCCGTCGCATTTATGTGAAATTGTAGTGTCACTCAACAGTCCCGGATTACCTTCCGTCATCATGCCATCACGCCCAAACCCGGACGTTGGACGGGGCTGGATTATCCCGATCGGCGGCAAGCTTGCCGATGCCGACATCCTCGATCGGTTCGTCGCATTGAGCGGCGGCTCGAGCGCACGCATTGCCATTCTCACGACCGCATCCAACGAGCCGGACATCGGCCAGTATTACGAGCGTGTCTTCGCCAAACACGGCGTGACGCACGCCAAGTCGCTCCGGTTTGAACGGCGCAGCGATTGTGACGACCGCGATTGGTTGGGGTGGCTGGAAAGTGCGACCGGGATATTCATCAGCGGGGGCAATCAGCTCAAGCTCACCGCGACGCTCGGCGGAACCCCAGTCGCAAAGTTGTTGCGTATCCAGAATGCCGCCGGTGTTCACATTGCCGGCACGAGCGCTGGCGCGGCGTTTTTGAGTGAACACATGATTGCGTTTGGCGACGATGGTCCGACCCCGCGTGCCGGTATGGTCACGATGTGCGCCGGACTTGGTCTCACGAATCGGGTTATTGTCGACCAACACTTTCGTCAGCGCGATCGGCTTGGTCGACTGCTCACCGCACTCGCGTACAATCCGTTTGCCGTGGGACTTGGCGTTGATGAAGACACAGCCGCATTCATCGGCCCTGACGAAACGATTGAAGTGCAGGGCAGTGGTGCGCTCACGTTAGTCGATCCATCCGCAGTGGAATATTCATCGATTGCAGAAGCCGCTCCCGGTGAGCCGGTGACGCTGCTTGGTGTGAAGGTGCACGTGCTTGCGCAGGGCGCGACGTTCAACCTGCACACGCGGCAGCCGACTGGCGCCAGCGTTTTTGCTTCCGGCGACTAGGCTCATGCAAATTCTCGATCGGTCGGTGTACGTCGGACCAAGCCACTATGCACACTTCCCCGTCATCCGTCTCGAGCTCGACTTGGGCGCGCTCGAACAGTGGCCCACGAAAAGGCTCGGTGACGCTTTCATTGCCTCATTGCTCGATGCGCTGCCAGGATTGCAAGAGCATGGTTGCTCGTACGGTGAGCCCGGCGGATTTGTTCGTCGCATGACGGAAGACGAGGGTACGTGGCTCGGCCACGTCCTTGAACATGTCGCGATCGAGTTGCAGAACGTCGCGGGTGTGAAAGTGACATTTGGCAAGACCCGCGAAACGGCACGTGCTGGCGTGTACGACGTCGTCTTCGAATACGAGCAGGAAGACGTGGGAATCGAAGCTGCCGATGTTGCACTCGATCTGTTGCATCACCTCTTGCCGCGTGAACTGCGTCCGTCGAATGCAGATGATGCGTTCGACCTTGCCGCGCGCCGCGACACGTTCATTCGATACGCGCAGCGTCGTGCGCTCGGACCGAGCACGGCGAGCATTGTACACGCCGCAGAGGCGCGCGACATTCCCTGGATGCGACTCAACGAGCAGAGCCTCATTCAACTTGGCTACGGCTGCAATCAACAGCGCATTCAGGCCACGGTCACCGGTCGTACGCCGCACATCGCGGTGGAGCTGGCGAGCGACAAGGAAGAGACCAATCGCATTTTGTCGCGGCTCGGATTGCCGGTGCCCAAGCAACGACTCGTGCAAAGCGCTGAGAAGGCGATTGCGGCAGCGGAACGCATTGGATATCCCGTTGTGACCAAGCCGTACAACGGCAATCACGGGCGCGGTGTCTCGATCGCGTTGACGACGCCGGCAGAAGTCACGGCGGGGTTTCTGCGCGCGCAGGAAATCTCGCGCAATGTGATTGTCGAGAGCTACATCTCAGGACACGATCATCGCATGCTCGTCGTGAACGGCGAGCTCGTTGCGGTCTCCAAGCGCGAGCCTGGCAAGGTGACGGGCGACGGCGTGCGTACGATCGAGCAACTTGTTGCCGAAGTGAATACCGATCCGCGTCGTGGCATTGGACACGAGAAGGTGTTGACGCAGATCGAGCTCGACGAGCAGGCGATCGGTCTGCTCGACAAGTTGGGATACACCGCGCAGAGCGTGCCGCCTGCAGGTGAGGATGTCTACCTTCGCCTGACTGCGAACCTGTCTACCGGAGGTACGGCGACTGACATGACGGATGTCGTGAGTCCCGACAACGCCGAGATGGCCGTGCGCGCTATTCAGGCGATTGGTCTTGATGTCGGTGGTGTCGACTTTCTCAGTCCCGACATCACGCAGTCGTACAAGGATATCGGTGGCGCGATCTGTGAAGTGAACGCAGCGCCTGGCTTTCGCATGCACATGGCGCCCAGCGAAGGTCGGCCGCGGGATGTCGCGGGAAAGGTCATCGACATGTTGTTTCCGCCCAACGCGCCGAGCACGATTCCGATTGCCGCGATCACGGGCACGAACGGCAAGACGACGACAGCGCGTCTGCTTGCGCACATCCACAAGTTGGCGGGACAGCGTGTCGGGTTGACCACCACCGACGGGGTGTACATCGACGGTCAGCGTACGATTGAAGGGGACATGACTGGTCCGACATCGGCGCGGATCGTGTTGAGCGATCCGGCGGTGCAGGTAGCCGTACTGGAGACAGCGAGGGGCGGATTGCTGCGCGCGGGTATGGCCATGCGTCACGTCGACGTGGGTGCGGTGCTCAACATCCAGCCGGATCACCTTGGGCAAAAGGGAATCGACACGCTCGAGCAGTTGGCCGAAGTCAAGCGCACCGTCGTTGAGATTGCGACCGATACGGCGGTGCTCAATGCCGACGATCCGCACACGCTGCGCATGGCTGCGTACACAAAGGCAAAGCACGTCTGCTACGTGACGATGGATCCTGCGCACGATCTCGTGCGGGAGCACATTCGCGCCGGTGGTCGGGCCTGCGCGATCGAAGCGGGGGTGAACGGTCAGATGATCACGATCTATGATCGCGGTGCGCATATCCCGCTGCTTTGGACGCACTTGATTCCCGCCACGCTGGAAGGACGCGCGACATTCAACGTACAGAATGCAATGTTCGCGGCAGCGATGGCATTCTCGATGGGCGTTCGACTCGAAGACATTCGCCATGGCCTGCGCACGTTTGATACGTCGTTCTTCCAGGCCCCGGGGCGACTCAATGTGTACGACCAGCATCCGTTCAAGGTGCTCTTCGACTACGGACATAATGCGCATGCGGTCGGTGCGCTTTGTCAGCTTGTGAATCGCATGACGCCAACGGGACGCAGACTGTGCGTGTTGACGGCACCGGGGGATCGTCGCGACGAAGATATTGTGGCCATCGCGAATGTTGCGGCGTCGGCCAAGTTCGATCACTACATCTGCCGCCGCGACGATGCACTGCGTGGTCGCGCGGAAGCTGAGGTCCCTACCATGATCGCCGCTACGCTGCGCGCGGCGGGCAT
>JAYUWD010000167.1:0-1872 GCA_043753735.1 Gemmatimonadaceae bacterium | reverse complement strand
CCAGCCTTTCCGCCGCCGCGAGCGCCGCCTTGGCGACGACAGCGGACGGGTCGGGGGCGGTTTTCAGGACGGAACCTGTCTGCATGTTTGAAAGAATAGCGTCCAATAATTTCACACGCAACAACGGCGCTCAAAGTCATGTCGGTGAGGCTCCGATACGATGCGGCTAACCCTTTCACGCGATGTCCGTCTTGCGCACGATGATCTCATCGTCGCCAAAGAAGCCTTCACGTTCGGTGGGAGTGATTGTGGTTCTGGAAATCGTCATGATCGGGGCACGGGACGGAGCGGACAAGGGAGTACCGTGTCCACAGGCGTCGTCGCCGTGCGACGTTCTCTGCGTTGGGAAATGCCTGACACCTGTTTGGTGTTGGGTGGGTCGCCCCCTGTGCTGCAGCGCACTGACCCCCGACTTACGCCGACGTTTTCGCCAGCGCCACATGCGTTTCACGGCCCAGCCGCACCACGATCTCCGGGAGCGCGTCGACATCGCGCGCTTCGGTGTTGATGTTGACGATGCACGCGCGTAGCAGGTAGCGGCCGCGCACGACCGCGTTGGAGACGAACGCTTCCCCCGACTGCTGGATGCGCTCCAGCAGCGCGGCATTCAATACATCGAGATACTTGTCGCCCTCGAGGGTGCCGACCGTCGTACGCAGCTCGGCCGGGACATAACGGAACGTCGTGATGCTGAGCGACTGTGTCACCGGTTCGAGCTCGTCATGAGCAGTCACGCGCGCGTGCAGCCGTTCGCTCAGACGTACGTCGTCGCCGATCATGCGCACATAGCCGGCGCGTCCGACCTGGCGCAGCGCGAGCCACACCTTGAGCGCGCGGAATCCGCGTGAATTCTGCGGACCGAACTCCGCGAAGTTCGTGGCCTCCTGTCCGAACTGGTAGTATGACGGATGATAGGCAAACGCGTTGCGGAGTTGCTCGCGGTCGCGCACCAGCACGCAGCCGGCTTCGAGCGGCGCGTACAGCCACTTGTGGGGATCCACTGCAACCGAGTCGGCCAGCGCGAGCGCTGCGAGGTCGGCGCTGGCATCGGGTAGCGCCGCGGCGAACGCGCCGTATGCACCGTCCACGTGAAACCAGATGCCCTGCTCGCGGCACAACGCCGCGATCTCCCGCAGCGGATCGACCGCGCCAGTGCTGACCGAGCCCGCGGTCCCCACCACCATCATCGGCCGATCACCTGCGGCTGTATCGCGGGCCAACGCCTCGCGCAGCGCGGCAACGTTCATGCATTGATCGTCGTCCGTCGGGATCCACCGGATCGCCTCGGTGCCGAGACCCGAAAGGTCGGCCGCTTTCTGGATCCACGTGTGCGTCTCCGCCGATGCGTACACGCGAAGCCGCGGCATGTCGAGCGCGGCGATGCCGTCGGTGCGCACCGCCGCACCGGCCACTGCCGCACGTGCCGCGAACAGGCCAACGAAGTTGGCCATGTTCCCGCCGCTGACCATCAGCCCGCCGCAGCTTGTCGGATAGCCAATTAGGTCCGCGATCCAGCGCACGGTTTGCGCTTCGATCTCCGTGGCGACGGGGGCCAACCGCCACGCGCCAACATTGGCGTTGACCGCAGCGGCGAGTAGGTCGCCGAGCATTCCGATCGGCGCGGGCGATGACGTGATGTAGCCAAAGAAACGCGGATGGCCGTTGAGCAGCGAATGCTCGAATAGCAGCGCAGCCGTCGAACGCAGGAGCGCTGCAGGGTCTTCGCCTTCGTCCGGAAGCGGCAGCTCGGCGCTAATCAGCCGTTGCACCGCATCGGGCTTCTCTGACGGCGTAACCGGCCCGTCGTGCAGCGACGCGAGAAACGTGGCGACGTCGTCCACGAGCGCGTGGCCGATCCGCCGGAAGTCGTCG
>JAYUWD010000166.1:0-5908 GCA_043753735.1 Gemmatimonadaceae bacterium | reverse complement strand
ACAGTGTCTGGGTCGAGGGGGCTGGTTCGGCGTACGCGGTCGGTGCGAACGGCACCGCGCTGCGATGGAACGGATCTGCGTGGGCGGCGACGATTACCGGGTCGACGCAAACGCTCAACGGCGTGTGGTCAAGCAGTGGAACGGCTTTCGCAGTCGGCAACGCGGGTGAAGCCCTCCGCTACAACGGTAGCTCGTGGACGCGCATGACGACGCCAACGATTGAAACACTCTACAGCGTTGTCGGCACATCCGCGACAAGCGTCGTGGCCGTGGGTACGGTCGGCACGATCTTGCGCTTCGATGGCACTAATTGGACGCTCGTTAACAACAGCGTATCGTTATCGGACTTGTACCAAGTGAGCGGATCGAACGCAAACAATGGTCGCATGTTTATTGCGAGTGACGCCGGGCTGCTGCAGCTCGACGCGTCGACCCTCACGGTGCCGACGACACCATATCGCCCGCGCTTGTTTTCAGTCTCGGTTGATGCCGGAGGCACGGTGTGGACCGGTGGCCAGCGCGGTGCTGCGATGCGCCTGGTAAGTGGTGCGTGGACCACGACGAGTCTCGCCCCTGACCTGCTCGATGTCTCGAGCACGTCGTCTGCGAATGCATGGGCTGTCGGAGAGTTTGGCTTCATCCATCGCTGGAACGGCTCGTCGTGGACGCGGCAGTCCGCACCGACCACGGTCACGCTCAACACGGTGTGGGGGGTGAGTGGTAGCGACGCATTCGCCGGTGGCGACGGCGGCACGATGCTTCGCTTCAACGGCAGCAGCTGGAACGCGATGAGCATTCCCACCTCGGCGACCGTGACCTCCATCTGGGGCTCGAGCGGCTCCGATGTGTACGCCACCACGACGAGTGGACAGGTGCTGCGCTTCAACGGGTCCGCGTGGTCTGTTTCGGCAACGACCGCCAATCCGCTCTGGAGCGTTTATGGTCTTGCATCGGGCGAGGTCTACGCATCGGGTGAAAACGGAGCGTTGTTGCGCTTCAACGGCAGCGGGTGGACGTCGTCATCACCGACTACGGGCGGCGTGCTGGCCGGTGTCTGGGGCAGCACCAGCAGCAATCTGCTCACCGTTGGTATCGACGCGAGCGGGAGTGTCGGCGCCGCCTTCCGCTTCAACGGTTCATCATGGGTATCGCAAGCAGTCGGCACGACACGCATGCTGACATCGGTCTGGGGTCCGACCGCGAGCGACGTGTACATCACCGGTGAACAGGGCACGATGCTCCGCTTTAACGGCACGTCGTGGCAGGCAATGTCGACCGGCACCAGCGATCTGCTCTGGAGCCTGTCCGGTTCACCGGCAGGATCGGGCGGGGCGTTTGCCGTGGGCTACAACAGCACACTCGTCACGGGCACGGGCTCTGGTTCGTTCGTTGCTTCGGCAATGCGCGGTGGGCCGTCGCGCACGAACCTCGAGCCTTCTCCAGCGGCACGTCTCGATCAGCGCAACCACGCGCCGTTGCCCGACGGCGCAGCACGCCGCTTCCGCAAGGGTGCAGCGCGTGCCATGGCGTCACGTGTCGCTGCCGCGAGCACGGCCGCACCAGCCTCGGTCAAGTTCCGGCAGCGCAGTACGCAATAAGAATCCACTTCTCCCTAGTTCCAAAGCCCAAGGCCTCAGGCCCCACCCCTACTCCCTCGTAAACGCCGCCATCGTCGGCCCCATCGCATCGATCGTCTCTCGCGCGTGCCAGCGATCGTTGCCGTTGTATAGAAACGCAAAGGCCAGAATCTCGCCGTTCTCTGCGGTGACATAACCGGAGAGTCCGATCACATCATTCGTCGTGCCGGTCTTGGCGTGCAGGTTTCCCTGTGCAGGCGTCGTGCGCATGCGGTGACGCAGCAACTCAGATTCGCCGGCCACCGGAAGCGATGCGTGAAACGCACTTCCCCACGCGGCGTGATGCGCATGATCGAGCAGCTGTACGAGCGATCGCGGCGTGACCCGATCGAGCACGGAGAGCCCACTGCCATCGGTCGCCGTGACGGCGTCAGGCGACGCACCCACCTGCTTCACCAGAAAATTCTGAAGCGATGCGTTCGCGTTTTCCGCCGAACCGATCGACGTGCGATCAGCGCCACGCGCCGCGTCGCGCCAGAGCAGTTCGGCGTAGTGATTGATACTTTCACGATTCATCGCGGACACGAGCCGTGCGAGCGGCGGCGAAGGCAGACTCGAAACCAACGTGGCATTCACGGGCGTACGCGCGGAACGTATCGCGCCATCGATCACGATCCCCTGCGCTTCGAGCGCGGCGCGAAATGCACCCGTCGTGAAGGTTGGCGGGTCACCGACCACCAGTTGATAGCGTACGCCGGCCGAACGCGAGCCGATCGTACCCGACACCATGACCTGATCATCACCCAGTCGACGGGCCGAGATCCGTGCGCCGCTCCCACCAACGACACGCACCGTGCTGGTGATCTTCATGCCGCGCGTTGCCGGTTCGAGATAGACGTGTGCCGCGCCGTTCTTTTCCGGCATCACGCCGACGATGACGATGTTCTCGTTGAGCGACAGTGCGGAAAAGGGTGCCGCGTAGCCCGCCCCTGAGTATCGAGTAAGCCACCCCTCCGGAATGCGGCGCGCTTCGAACGCCGACGCATCGGCGATCAGGTCGCCTGTCACATGCTTCACGCCAGCGCCGGCAGTAAAGCGCGCCAGCATCTGCATCGAGGCTTCCGGCCCCCCGCGCACGAAGCGTGGCGAAAGGGCCGGATCCCCATCGCCGCGTAGCACGAGATTGCCTCGTATGACCCCACTCGCGTCGAGCGGGCCATCGCGCAACACATCGGTATTGAAGGTGTGATCGGGACCGAGCGTTTCGAGTGCGAGCGCCGACGTAAAAAGTTTCATCGTCGAGGCAGGCACGAGACGATCGTCCGCGCCATGCGAAAAGAGCGTATCTCCGCGACTGATCGAGATGACCATCGCGCCCCACTTCCCCTGGCGAGTGCGACTAACAAGCAACGTCGCCAGATCACTACGCAGCGCGTCGGCGCCGCGCGGTGTTGTAAAGCGCAACACGGGCACGATTGGGGCGCGACTCGCGCGCACAGGGCGCTTCGCACTGCTGCGCGTCGTCGGCTTCTTGACCGTGCGCTTGGTGTTTCGCGATCGCGGCTGTGCAATCGCGACCGACGAAACGGGGTCGAGCATCATCACCGCCAGCAGTGCAGCGGCAAGGCGAGTGATCAGGCGAGCAACGAGTGATCGACGTGAGCGGCGCAGTGTCATCACGAACCAGGATGAAGGCGAAGGCGCATGAAAGTCACGCCGCACTCACACTTTGAGCACGATCCCGCGCTTCCACGCGCCCCACAGAATAACGAACCAGAGCGTGACAAAACTGATGGCGTACAACAGCGACGCATCACGCGGCGGCAGCAGCGGCGCATACACCGTCTTGTAAAGAAGACCCTGCGCAGAGATGTGCGTTCCGTCGCCGACGTTTACCTGCCATATCGTCGACGTGATTCGCGCCATCAGCCCTGAGCCAAGAAACGCCAGCATCGGGTTCATCCCATACACGACGAACGGAAACGTCCAGCGCTTCCAACCCATCACGTCGATCAGCCACATGCACGTCGCCAACGCGATCGCGCCCATCCCTGCGGTGAACAATACGTATGAACTGCTCCAGATGCTCTTGTTGATCGGAAAACCCCAGTTCCAGATCATGCCAAACATCATCGTCAGCGCACCGACGGAAAATAGTCCAGCCAGGCGGTCGGAGAGTGGCCGCTCGTTTTCGCCAATCCATCGTCCGGCAAATGCACCAAGCATCATCGTCCCGATCGCGGGAAGGGTGCTCAGCAATCCTTCGGGGTCCCACGTCTTGCTGCCGCTCCAGAGATGATTGGCACCCAGCACGGTGCGATCGAGCCACGCGCTCAGCAGCTGCTCCGGCTTGTCGAGCACGTACCGTCCGGCCACCCCCGTATCAGGCACCGGCACGAGCGTCTGCAATGCCCAGTAGCCGAAGAGCAGCACCCCAAGAATGACGAGCTGCTGCCTCCACGTGGTACGGAAAGTCAGTAACGCACCGCACAGGTACGCGACACCAATTCGCTGCAGCACGCCCATGATGCGCAGGTGCTCGACGCGATACACGACGCGGTCGAGGAACGATGGATCGACGACACCTGGTATGTCCGTCCAATGGAAATACGGAAACGCGGCCAGCAGCGAACCGAAGAGGAAAATCAGCACGCCGCGCTTGAGGATCTGCTTGAGGATCGTGCTCTCGTTGTCACCGCGCGCGCGTCGCACCCGCAGCGAGAGCTCCGTTGTAATCCCGACGATGAACAGAAAGAACGGGAAGACAAGATCGGTCGGCGTCCATCCATTCCATTCGGCATGCTCCAGCGGCGGGTAGATCGCACTCCATGTCCCGGGATTGTTGACCAACAGCATTCCTGCCACGGTCATGCCGCGAAACACATCGAGAGAAATCAACCGCTCGCCTTTTGCCATCAGCTCCCCGGCTCGACGCTGGAGGTCGCAATCTTCCATCGCGTCGAATCACAGCTGACCGCATAACTCTTGACCGGCGCGCGCTTTCCTTCGTGCTCGCCACCGATATACTGCCCCGCAAGCTTTACCGTGACCACTTTCCCGCCGTCCGCTTCGCTCTTGCCGCGGTAGAGCACAAGCAACGACGCATACGGTCCAGCCGATGCGAGTTTTTCGCGGATTTTCCGGTGCGAGACTGAATCGCCGCCGTAGAAGTAGGTTGGCCCCTTCTCCTGCAACACCTTGAAGCCGTCTTCAGGTACGGCCGAGTCCGTGCCAGCCGCACTCAGGTAGCGCTGTGGTGTCGGAGACGCGCTTGCGATGTAGGCGCGAACCGCCAGCGTGACCGGCGTCGTATCGGTACTCACGCACGCGGTAATGGATGCGCTGCTTGCATTTTTATTTGTCGCGCCGCTTTCGCCTGCACTTCCACATCCTGCCGCCAGACTCATGGCGAACGTGGCGAAAAGCAGCGCTGGACGATTGTCGGCAGAACATGCTGAGTGAAAGCGTCGGAACATGGGCGTGGTTGGGGGAGAGGGAACGCCTGACGCGGCTTGGCGTAGAGTGAAATGGGGGCGCGGCTTTGTCGAGGGGCTCGTTAACGCCTCTGATCTTCCACACGACGTTCGGGACAACTCTGGCGCATCCACGGAACGCGACGAATTATAAAGTTGTCGAGAGACGCGGAACCGAAATCCCCACCTCCTCCCTCCGCTATGAAACGCCGTCGGCGTTTACTCTCGGGTTCAAACAGAATCATCTCGACAGGAGCAAGGCATCAGATGTCCACGAGCAATAGGGTCGCACGCGAAGGGATCTCCGCCGGTCTTATCGGCGCCAGCGCAATCGCAGTGTGGTTTGCCATTCTCGACGCCATTTCAGGGCACCTGTTGGCTACGCCGACCATGCTTGGTCGCTCGATCGCATCGCTTTTTCTCTCCAACGCCGAGCCCAGCACGGCTGCTGCGTTCCTCGGCTACACTATTCTCCACTTCGCGCTCTTCACGGCCATCGGCATCGTCTTCGCCTGGGTCGTGAACGCGGCAGAAAAAGTCCCGTCGATGATGATCGGCTTCATGGGACTTGTGGTCGTCTTTGAAGTCGGCTGGGTAGGCTGGACGAGCGTCCTATCGCAGGGATTTGGTCAGCTCACCTGGCTGCAGGTGTTCATTGCCAACCTGATCGGTGCCGGTGCGATGGGGCTCTATATGTGGCGTCAACATCCAGCACTCCCCGCGCGCGTCGGGGCCGTTTTGGCCGGAGCGGCGGAGTAGTCGGGTCGCGAGACCCCCTATCCAACAGCCTACTCGTCCAACATCGCCGCCAATCGCTCCAGCGAGCCCTTCCACGCATGACGCGCGCGTTCGGCCGCT
>JAYUWD010000165.1:0-1881 GCA_043753735.1 Gemmatimonadaceae bacterium | reverse complement strand
GCGGTGGTGGAGGCGCCTTTTTCGGTGCTGGCGGCGGTCGTGGTGGGTCGCCGGGTGGTGGTGGCGGGGCTGTTGGCGGTGGAGCGCGTGCAGGCGGTGGCTTTGGTGGCGGGGGCGCACCCGGCGGAGCCCTTGGGCCGCTGGCGGCAGGGGTGGGACAACGCCCCTTCACCCCTCAGCTTCAGCCCGACTCGGTGCCGCTCATCCGTGCCGATTTCGATACGCGCAAGTCGGACACACTGGCTTGGGTGAAGGTCCCCAAGTCGGAAGTATCGATGCAGCAGGGCGGCGATGGCGGGATGCAAATGATCGCCAAGATCAATCCACTACCGCAGGGCGATGACTGGGCGCTGCTCTCCGACGGCACGGTTGCCGTCGTTCGCGAAATCGACTACCACGTCGACTTCTACGCGGCAGACGGGACCAAGAGCTCGACCGCCAAGCTTCCATTCGATTGGAAGCGCATCACCGACGACGAGAAGCAAAAGCTGGTCGATTCACTCAAGATCATGACGAAGGACATAAACGAAAAGGCCGCTGCCGCAGCCGCTCTCCCCGGCGGGGCCAATCGCGGTTTTCGCATCACCTTTGAGCCCGTCGCCCCGGAAAAGCTTCCCGATTACGTGCCGTCGATCCGCCCGGGCACCACGATGGCAGACCACGACGGAAATCTCTGGATACTCCCTGCCACCTCATCACTTTCAGCGCAGCTCGCGCAGGCCACGATGATGGGTGGCCGAGGCGGGTTCGGCGGGGGCGGGTTTGGCGGCGCTCGCGGTGGCCCTCCAGGTGGCGATGGAGCCGCTCGCGGTGCCGGGACAGGTGGCGCACCGGGTGGTGCTACAGGCGGCGCACCAGCTGTCGCTGGCCGCCCAATCCGCGACACAACCGTCGGACCTCCGCAGCCGACCATGCAGTACGTATACGACGTCGTGAATCGGAAAGGTGAACTGGTGTATCGCGTGCAGCTTCCCCCCAACCGCACCATTGTCGGCTTCGGCCCCGGCGGCTTGGTCTACCTGAGTGCCCGCGAAGGCCGAAACGTCTTCATCGAGAAGGCGCGTCTGATAAACTAAGTATGCGAACAGCGCGCCGAGTTGGTTCAGAAACACAACGGGGGCACTGCTCGAAGCGGTGCCCCCGTTTGCATTCTGACGCTTTTCTCACAGCTCAGCTGTGACTCCAAGCATGTGGCCCCGCGAGCAGCACTTCAGGCGCTACGGCATCACCAAACTTCTTGATGTTTTCGCGGAACATCTCGGCCAGCTTGTACGCCTGTGCATCGTAGGCCGAGCCGTCCGCCCAGCAGTCTCGCGGCTCGAGAACATCGCTCGGCACGCCCTCCACTGCAGTGGGAATGCTGAGGCCAAAGATCGGGTCCGCCTTAGTTGCGATCTTGCTCAGTGAACCGTTGAGCGCTGCGCGCACCATCGCACGCGTATACGACAGCTTCATGCGACTGCCGACACCGTATGCGCCACCCGTCCAACCCGTGTTCACGAGCCATACCTGGGCGTTGTGCGTGCGCAGCAGATCGCCGAGCATGTGCGCGTACTTGGTGGGGTGCCATACAAGAAAGACCGCCCCGAAGCACGCACTGAACGTGGCCTGCGGCTCGTTGACACCCGTTTCGGTGCCCGCGACTTTCGCCGTGTAACCCGAAAGGAAATAGAACATCGCCTGTTCGGGCGTGAGCTTCGCGATTGGAGGCAACACGCCGAACGCATCGGCCGTCAGGAAGATCACGTTTTTCGGATGGCCACCGCGGCCACTCGGCACGTGATTCTTGATGTAATGCAGAGGATATGACGCGCGCGTGTTTTCGGTGATCGACTGATTCGCAAAATCGACGGAGCGTGAAGGCTGATTCAGCACAACGTT
>JAYUWD010000164.1:0-1884 GCA_043753735.1 Gemmatimonadaceae bacterium | reverse complement strand
CTTCCCTCTCTTGCAGCCGCCGCGGCCACCCGCGCGCTGGCAATTCGTCGCTGGCGCTTCGCCGCGACGCTGACCGTCCTCATGGTGTGCGTGTACTTCGGCTTCATCGCACTCGTCGCCTACAAGCCACGGTTTCTGGCAACTCAGATCCAGGACGGACTCTCCATCGGCATCGTACTCGGCGCGCTCGTGATCGTCGCCGCCTGGGTGCTCACCTACGTGTATGTGCGTTGGGCTAATGGCACCTATGACGATGCGCTCGCATCGCTCCGCACCCAACACGAGCGCGAACAATGATTGCCGACGTACACATTGCCGTTAGTGCGGCGGCACAGAGCGCGACGCAACTCGCAACCACGATCGGCACTCCAGACTCCGTCGCGATCGCGTTTTTTGCGGGATTTATCACCCTCACGCTGGCGATCACGTACTGGGCAGCGAAACGTACCAGTAGCACCGAAGACTTCTACACCGCAGGACGCACGGTCACTGCGGGACAAAACGGGATTGCGCTCGCTGGCGACTACATGAGCGCCGCGTCGTTTTTGGGTATTGCAGGACTCGTGTCGACCAGCGGTTTCGATGGCCTGATCTACTCGACCGGGTGGCTGGTCGGATGGCCAGTGGTGTTGTTTCTGATTGCCGAACCGCTGCGCAACCTCGGTCGTTACACATTTGCCGACGTCGTCGCTGCGCGCCTCGATCCGATCCCAGTTCGCATTGCCGCGGCATGTGGCACGCTTGCCACCATCGCGTTCTACCTGATCGCGCAAATGGTCGGAGCCGGCGGGCTGATCAAACTGCTCTTCGGAATTCCGTACGAGCTCGCCGTGGTCATCGTCGGCTTCGCGATGATGGCATACGTGCTTTTTGGTGGCATGCTCGCGACCACGTGGGTGCAGATCGTCAAAGCGGTGTTGTTGCTTGGCGGGGCGGCCGCGCTCGCGCTGATGGTGCTTTCGCGCTTTCACTTCGATCCGCGCGAACTCTTTGCTGCCGCGGCCGCAAAATACGGCGCTGGCGTGCTTGCACCGGGCAAGCTTGTCTCCAATCCGCTCGACGCGATCTCACTTGGCCTGGCATTGATGTTCGGCACCGCTGGTCTGCCGCACATCCTGATGCGTTTCTACACCGTGCCGGATGCGAAGGCCGCGCGAAAATCCGTCTTCATCGCGACGGGGCTCATCGGAATGTTTTATCTGATGACCTTCGTGCTCGGCTTCGGCGCGATGGTGCTGGTCAGCCCATCGGCGATCAAAGCCGTGGACGCAGGTGGGAACATGGCGGCACCGATGCTCGCGCAGCTGCTTGGTGGCCGCCCCTTTCTCGGCTTCATCGCCGCCGTCGCGTTCGCGACGATCCTGGCCGTCGTGGCCGGACTCGCACTCTCGGGCGCAGCGGCGATTTCGCACGATCTGTGGGCGTCGGTGATTCGTCGCGGCAAGCCCAAGCCGGGGGAAGAGCTGCTCGTGGCGCGTCTCGCGACGGTGGGCTTGGCAATTATTGCCATGGCTTTGGGCATCACATTCAAAGGACAAAACGTCGCGTTCATGGTCGGCTTGGCCTTCGCCATCGCCGCAAGCGCGAATTTTCCGGCGTTGGTGCTCAGCGTCTTCTGGCGCAAAACGAGTACGGCGGGCGCCGCGTCGAGCATGGTCACAGGAACGGTCGCGACGCTCGTTCTGATCGCCCTCTCCCCCGCCGTCCAGATCGATCTGCTGCACCACACGAGCGCGGTCTTCCCGCTCAAGAACCCCGCACTTGTCTCAATCCCGCTCTCCTTTGCGACTGGCATTCTGGTGTCGCTGCTCTTCCCGGATCGCGAAGGCGCCGTCCGCTACGCGGCCCTTGAGAAGCGCCTGCTTTTGGGGGCTGATTAGTCGT
>JAYUWD010000163.1:0-5948 GCA_043753735.1 Gemmatimonadaceae bacterium | reverse complement strand
CCATCGCCTGCAGGAGGGCAGTCAAATGCATGGTATACGGCATCACCGGCACCGCTGCCTGCATCCACTCGGCGTGTGATCTCGCAGCTTCCAGATCGCCGAGCAGAGCGAGCGTGTATCCGAGACACCACCGCACAATCGGGTTCTCGGGGTCGAGCTTCGCGGCGTGTTCAATGCTATCCAGTCCCTCGCTCGGCCTGCCCACAAACCAGTAGCACGACCCCAACAGCATGCCCGACAGCGGCGAGAGCGGATCGAGTTCGAAGAACCGAAGCCCAGTGTTCATAGCTGCCGCCCCCTGTCCTGCTGCCTCGAGCGCGATGCCCAGAAAAAATCTCGCGTCGGCATCGCTCGCATCGCGTTCGAGCGCTGCGGAGAGTCCCCGCACTGCACCGGAAAGATCGCCACGCTCGTACGCGATGAAGCCAAGCAGCGCGTGACCATACGGTGCATCGGGCGCCTCCTGCAACAAAGCCCGTGCCTCACATTCGGCCTGCGCCAGGTGATGCGAATCGGTTTGCACCCCGGCGCGCATCTGCATGATTTGCGTGTACGTGCGGAGCGCGCGCAACGGGAGCGACGGCCCTTCGATCTCATCCGCGCGGTCGAGCAGCGCGAGCACCCGATCGATCGGCGCGCCATAGCGGCGAACCAACTCCTGCGCCCTCAGATACAGCTCGAAGGCGCGCACGTTGCGGATGGGACGTTCGGCCAATCGCGCATCCTCGAGCGAGGACAACGTCACCTGAAGTGCGCTGACGATCGAACGGGATACACGCTCCTGAACGTCGAATACGTCGTCCATCGTGCCGCTGAACTTCTCCGCCCACAGCTGCGCATCGCTGGTGGTGTCGACCAGTTGCGCCGTGATGCGGAGTGCGTTGCCCGCCGTTCGCGCACTGCCGGTGAGCGCGTAACGCACACCCAACAGCCGACCGATCTCGCGCATCCCTTTGGTGCTTCCCTTGAGCTGTCGCGACGACGCTCCGGAAATCACCCGTAACGCCTTCACGCCCGACAGATCCGTGATGATTTCCTCGGTGAGACCATCGCTGAAAAACTCATTGTCCGGGTCGGCGCTCAAGTTGATGAACGGCAACACGGCGATCGAACGCTCATGTCGTTCACTTTGCGCTGGCGTTGCGACCGGTAGTCCCGTGGGCGTCGAGCGTAACGCTGCAACCACCTCCGCGCCGGACGCAAAGCGATCTGCTGGACTTTGCTGCAGCAGACGCGTTGCGGTCGCCGATTCGATCGCGGGCACATCGGCACGAGTGACCGTGACGGGCGGCGGCGAATACAAAAAGCGTTTGGCGATAAGCGCCGCAGTACTCGGCGCCGCGAACGCTACTTCCCCCGTCAGCATCTCAAAGAGCACGCAACCGAGCGCGAACAAATCACTCCTTCCATCAAGCGCGTCGCCAGCGGCCTGCTCCGGACTCAGATACGCCGGTGTACCAACTGTCACACCAACCTGTGTGATGGTCGGGTGATCAGCGGCCGCAGCAAGAATCGCCTTGCCGATGCCGAAGTCGGCGACCACCGCGTGCCCCTCGTGCAACAGAATGTTCTCGGGCTTGATGTCCCGATGCACGATGTCGTGGCGATGCGCGTAATCGAGCGCGTCGGCGACCTCGGTGGCAATGCGCACGGCTTCATCGATCGGGAGCCGAGCTACGGCGTCGAGACGTTCACGCAGTGTCTGCCCCTGCATCACCGGCGTCACGAAATAAAGGACACCGTCTGCCTCGCCAGAGTCGTACAGCGGGAGGATGTGCGGATGATTAAGCCGAGCCGCGAGGCGAATTTCGCGAAGGAAGCGCTCGCGCCCCAATGACTCAGCGAGCTCGCGGCGCAACACCTTGATCGCCACCTCGCGATCGTGCTTGCGATCGTGGGCGAGATAGACGGTGGCCATGCCGCCTTGGCCGAGTGGACGATCAAGTTGATAGCGGTCGGCGAGCGCGCTGGCGAGAGATTCGAAGTTGGACACAGGCATAAGCTGCCGTCGCGTATCGAGATTGCCAAGCTGCCCGCGCGATTGTCGGTAACCCACCGCCATCCCGTCTCTCCGCGGATCTTTCCCTGCCGCAAACCCCTTCGGCAATCGGATGACCGCCTGCGCACCGCCCAACGCCACCGTCGGCTGCTCGACAAGCACATGTTCCGTCGCACTGAGCGCCGCACGCACACCATCACTGATCGGCGCCCCGAGCGCCACCCGCTGCCCATCGTAGTGGCGAAAGCGCGGTGCGTCGATCGTCTCCTGCGCGCCACCGCTCATCCGTCCGAAGCTCATGTACGGTTGCTCGCGTCTACGTATCGTCTGCGTTACAGAACGCGAAATCAGCGTGTGAAAGGGCCGCCGTTATCGTTAACGGAGACTCGTGGATGAGCGCGCACGAACAGGGTGTGTAGAGAATGTCCGCGTGACGAGCGGGCCCGCCGAAAGGCTTGCCTGTCGCCGCTGGATCAGCAGTTCATGTGGAGCGAGCGGTCAAGAGCAACGCAACGTTAGCGAGCAGTCATTCGGCCCGGCAACGGCGCCAGGCGCGCGATCTGCACGCGAGCCGCAGCGCCGTATCCGGTGTGATCTCGCGTCGATCGGTCTCCTGCTCAGCGTCGCCGACGAAGCCGTGCGATAGACGGACCGTTGCGATTCACTCCATAGCCGTCAACCCTCAGTAACCCACCGCCATCCCGTCCTTTCGCGGATCGCTACCCGCCGCAAACCCCTTCGGCAATCGGATGATCGCCTGCGCGCCGCCAAATGCCACCGTCGGCTGCTCGATGATCATGTGTCCCATCGCACTGAGCGCCGCACGCACGCCGTCAGTGATCGGCGCCTCGAGCGCCACCCGCTGCCCGTCGTAGTGCCGGAATCGCGGCGCATCGATCGCGCCCTGTACGTCCATGCCAAAGATGAAATGATTGAGCAGGAATTGCACATGCCCCTGCGCCTGCACGCCACCGCCCATCAGCCCGAAGCTCATGTAGGGCTGCTCTCTGCCACCTATCGTCTGCGTTACAAAGCCGGGGATGAGCGTGTGAAAGGGACGCTTGCCCGGTGCGACAGTGTTGGGCAAACCCGGCGTGAGCGT
Source organism: Gemmatimonadaceae bacterium (assembly GCA_043753735.1). Classification (GTDB taxonomy): domain Bacteria; phylum Gemmatimonadota; class Gemmatimonadetes; order Gemmatimonadales; family Gemmatimonadaceae; genus Gemmatimonas. Next base: position 2,847 of record JAYUWD010000163.1, on the reverse strand, counting down.
GAAACTCGCCCCGCGATTGTGCAACACAAAGCCGGTGCCCGGGACTACGACACCCGAGCCGAAGTAGTCGTAGTTGGAATTGATGAACGACACCATGTTGCCTTCGGCGTCGGCCACTGTGAGATAGACCGTTTCACTCTTCGTGCGCAGCGGCCCCGGATCCACACGCTCCTGCGCCCGAATCGCATTCAGGTGACTGCGCCGCTCGGCGATGAACTCGTCGGTGAGCATCTGCGCTGCGGGCATCGCCAAGTGATCCGCATCGCCAACAAACCGATCGAGATCGGCATACGCCAGTTTCTTCGCTTCGATCAAATGATGCAGGTACGCCGCAGAATTGTGCCCCATCGACTTCAGATCATATGGCTCGAGGATGCGCAACATTTCGAGCGCCGCAATCCCCTGGTTGTTGGGCGGAAGCTCCCAAACGCGGTATCCCTTGAACGGCACAGAGATCGGCGTCACCCAGTTCGGCGCGTTCTTTTTCAGATCGTCGAGCGTGATGAACCCGTCCAGCGCGGCAATGCGCGCAACAATGCGTCGTCCGATGGAACCGCCGTAGAACGTCTTGATCCCGCTGTCGGCGATTGTTTGCAGCGTGCGCGCATAGTCAGGGTTGCGGAACCAGTCGCCGGCCTTCGGTGCGTGACCGTTCGGCAGAAACGTCGCAGCGGCCGACGAGTCGCGCTGCAGAAACGCCGTCTCATTGGCCCACTGCGCCGCAATGATCGGCGACACAGGAAAACCCTCGCGCGCATACGCGATCGCCGGCTGCAGCAGCTGCGCGAGCGCGCGCCGTCCATGCGTACGCACCAGCATGTCCCAACCCGCGAGCGCGCCCGGCACCGTCACGGACATCACGCCCTGCTGCAAGCCCACACGGAAACCGCGCGCCTGCAACGTCTCGCCCGTCATGAGTGAACCGGCGCGCCCGCTCGCGTTGAGGGCAACGAGCTTTTGTTCCCGGGCAAGCCAGACAATCGCAAACATGTCGCCGCCAATACCGGTCATGTGCGGTTCGGTCACGCTCAACACTGCAGACGCGGCAACGGCGGCATCGATCGCGTTGCCGCCACGGCGCAGCACCTCGAGGCCAGCGGCGGAGGCGAGCGGTTGGCTCGTCGCCACCACACCATTCGGCGCATACACGGTCGAGCGACCGGCCATGGTGCTCGGCCGCTGTCCGTACGCCGTCGCGGGCATGATGAGAAGCGCCGACACCGCGCCGACGGCTACGAGCCTGTTGCAGAACCGCATGTTTGCTCTCCGGGGAATACTGCACGCACTGCGATCGATGTGAGACAAAATGCTCGGCTTCGAGTATCAACGCGAGCGGGACGCGGCACTCACCGCGCGCTGTGGCGCCGGTTCGGTTTTCCCGCACAGACGCCAAGTGCCTGTACATTTCTCCGAGTCGGCTACCTGCCGGTGCCGCTCCTTTCCTCCATGCGGAGTGCCCATGAAGACGTTACACGCAATGGTCCTGACGCTCGCCCTTCCGGTCGCAGCGCTCGCCCAGTCGCCCGCTGCATCGCCGCCGGTCAATCCAGTTACTACGGTATTTCGCACCCGCACAATGACGCTGCAGCGTCAGCTCGCCCAGGCGTTCGATTCCATTCCAGAATCCAAGTTCACCTACAAGCCGACCCCGGTTCAACTCACCATCGGCTACATCGCGCAGCATCTGGCTAGCGACAACTATCTGTTCTGCAACGCGTTTGGCTCCATGAAAGCCACCGTAGCCGCCAAGGACGGCGCTACCGCCGATTCGGTCAAGGCCACTTGGCCCAAGGACGAACTGGTCACCAAGCTCAAGGCTTCCTTCAAGTTTTGCGAAGATGCATTCGCCCAGCTCGACGACGCCAAGCTTGCTGATCAGGTGTCGCTCACGTTTGGTGGTAACGCGCGAGTTGTAACGCGCGCGAATATGGTGCTCGGCCACGCGCTTGATATGGCCGATCACTACAGTCAGATCGCGAATTACATGCGCCTGAACAACATGATACCGCCAAGTGCGTTGCCGCGTCCGCGACCCGGCAGTAATTGAGTGACGGTAACTGACGCGGAAGGATCGCAGGGATTCTTCCGCGGTCGGCGGTTGACTACGGTCAGACACAGCCCCGCCGTTCACGGGTACTGAATTGCCCTTTGCGGGCGGATCGGCTGCCAGGCAGCGCATGGTTACACCGTCCAGATCTTTGTAAGTACTCGACGGAAGTTTCCACCCAGAATTCCTTCGATGTTCGAGTCGCTGTACTTTCGGCGGATGAGTCCTTCGGTAAGATCGAACATCCGTTTGGGGTGGTTCAAGCCTTCAATATCGATCTTTTCACGGAAGCCGTAGCTACCCTTGTATCCGGCACGCAACTGCTTGTTCAGCGCCGGCGGCATGGAATCGTAGCCGTACAGATCGATGTCACTGCCGACGCCAAGATGCTCGGGACCAATGAGCTTGGCCACATGATCAAAGTGATCCAGGGCATTCTCGATTGTCGTTGGCTCCTTGTCGCTCACGAACATGCGCACGCCGGTGATACCCATGACCCCACCGCTCTTCTTGACACCAAGGATTGCTTCATCGCTCTTGTCGCGTGGATGGCCATTGGCGAGTACGCGACAGTTCGAGTGCGTGACAAGCACCGGTTTCTTCGACAGCTCGAACGCATCGAGCGTCGTGCGATCGCCGCAATGCGAGACGTCGATTGCCATGCCGACTGTGTTCATGCGTTCGATGATGGCGGCGCCAAAGTCGCTGATCCCCTCGTCGCGCCGCTCCGTGGCGCCGTTACCAATGAGGTTTCGGCTATTGTAGGTCAGTTGCGACACCCGCTGTCCAAGCCCATGGAA